>NZ_DKHL01000046.1:34773-88861 GCF_002453775.1 Empedobacter sp. UBA6745 | reverse complement strand
TGACGAATTTTAATTCAAAATATACAACGGGTTAAATATTATAAAATTTCATTAACTTTAATCACATTAAAATTCAATAAAAATGCCTTGGAATCCCGAAATTTATAATCAATTTAAAAATATTCGTTATCAACCTTTTTATGATTTAGCGGATTTGATTTCTGCTGGTAATTTGAAAAATTGCGTCGATGTTGGTTGTGGAACTGGTGAACAAACAGTTATTCTTGCCAATAAATTTGAACATGCTAACTTTTTAGGAATTGATTCTTCGAAAGAAATGCTCGAAAAATCAAAAGAATTTGATTTAGCCAATCTTACATTTCAGCAAAAAACGATTGAAGAATTTGCAAATTCTGATTCAAATTGGGATTTAATTTTAGTAATGCAGCTTTGCAATGGTCAGATAATCATGAAGAATTATTTCCTAAGTTAATCTCTAAACTGAATGATAATGGACAATTTGCGGTGCAGATGCCTTGTCAAAAAGATAATGTATTGAATGTTATTTTGAGTCATTTGGCACAAGAAAAACCTTTTACAGATTATTTGAATAGTTTTCATCGAGATTCTCCTCTGTTGGCGATAGATGATTATGCGAAAATCATGTTTGATAATGGATTGAAAGATTTGAACATTAACATGAAAGTTTATCCAATTTACGGAAATGACGAAACAGAATTTTATAATTTTATATCTGGTTCTGCCTTGATTCCTTATATAGAGCGCTTAACTACTGAACAGCAAGAATTATTTACTACAGAATTCAAAACGAGAATTAAGAAATATTACAAAACTTTTCCTGCAATTTATTCCTTTAAGAGAATATTGTTGTATGGGAGAAAGAGTTAAATAAAAAAGAGAATCAATTATGATTCTCTTTTTTATTTATTAAAATTTAATCTAAATCGTCTAACACTGATTTTAAGATATTACAACCTTTTATAATATCTTCATCCGAAATATTAATTGGTGGTGTAATTCGTAAATTCTCGATACTATACATCAAAAAGAAAAGAATCAAACCTCTGTTCATACATTCTTGTTGAACGCGCAACGTATATTCTGGCGATGATAACTCAGGTGCTAACATCAAACCTTTTCCGTGAATTTTTTTAATTTTTGGATGCTGAAGATTTTCTCTGAATAATTGTTCTTTACGATCAATATCATCCATTAATTTTTCATCATCTATAACATTTAGTAGTTCCAAAGCCGCTGCTGCAATCACAGGATTTCCTCCGAAAGTCGTGATATGTCCCAATTGAGGATTTTGTTTCAACGAACTCATAATTTTATCAGAAGTCATAAACGCACCAACAGGCAAACCGCTCGCCATACCTTTTCCCATTGCCACAATATCTGGCACAACTTCAAAATGTTCGAAACCAAACAATTTTCCAGTACGTCCAAAACCTGGTTGAATTTCGTCCATAATCAATAATGCATCAACTTCATCGCAACGTTTTTTCAGCTTGATAAAGAAATCATTTTCTGGCAATCTAAAACCAGAAGCACCACGAATACTTTCTACAATAACACCAGCTGTTTCTTTGGTAATTTTTTGTAAATCTTCTTCGTTATTAAAGTCAATAAAATAAACTTCTGGTAACAATGGTCGGAAAGCAGCTTTCTTACGTTCATCACCCGAAACACTCAATGATCCATGTGTATTCCCGTGATAGGCATTACGAAAAGAAATCAATTGACGACGACCTGTAAAACGTTTCGCTAATTTAAGCGAAGCTTCAATCGCTTCTGTTCCAGAATTCACCAAATAAACTTGATCCAATCCTTCTGGTGTTAAATCAACCAATCGCTTACATAATTCAACTGGTTTTTCTTGCGCATATTCACCATAAACAGCGACATGCATATATTTGTTTACCTGATCTATAATCGCTTGATTGATGCGCGGATGGCTATGTCCAAGTGTATTCACCGAAACGCCAGCCACAAAATCAAGATAGGCTCTTCCATCCTTTCCATAGATATAAGAGCCTTTTGCGTAATCGACTTCAAAACCAGATGCAAAATTTGTTGTTTGCGCCTGATATTTGAAAAATCCTTCCTTTAATGTTCCCATTTTATTTTAATAAAAAAAGTACAGCTGCACCGCCCATTGCATATGCTGCAACAGTAAGAGCATCTGATTTACCTTTCGAAAATTTTCTTATTTTGAACGATGAAATATCATTTTTATGAAACTTCAATTCTTTTTCTGTTCCTTTTACAACAGCATATAAAGTATCAGCTTTCCATTGCTTCGCCTCTATTGTATATTCTTTTCCTTGCGCATCTACTTTATAAAATTGATCGGGTTTGATAACATCCGAAATTTTAATCGTAGAAGGATCTATCGCTACTTTCTCTTCTTTATTCTCTTGTTTTTTTGCTTTTAATGCAGCTAATTCTTCTTTACTTTCTGAAAGAGATAAACTAATTGCATTTTCATTCGGACTTTTACGTTCTCTTCTCAATTCAGCAATATCAGATCTGGAACGACTTCTTTCATTAGAATTAGTCGTTTGATTTTGATTATTACCTTTAGACATTTCCAATGCATACTCCTCAGGATCAAAAGCTTTATATGTATAACAACTTGATAATAACAGAATAGATAATATGATAGATGTAGTTTTCATTTATAGTTTTAGAAATTAAACGATTAATTTATGAAAAGATTATTTCGATTCGATAAAAATATCTCGCCAAGTGTTTAATCGTTCAGAAATTCGCCATTTAAAATCGGGCAAATAACGCATTTCTTCTGGAAATTTTGACAACGGATACATTTTTCCATCCGATTTTATACGACATGCAACCAATTCAACATCTTTTCCTACAACATCAACTTCTATAATTCCACAATACGAAATATTAACTCCGTAACGTTCTTTCACTTTCGTTTTTTGATCCGTATCATCCATGTACGTCAACGCGACAGCATTTTCTTCTACATTTATAAAATCAATTTTATCGTCCTGAAAAAGAACAGTCAAATATTTTCCTTTAATTTGATGATATTCATTTTCCACAAGCGAATCCACTTTAGCAATCACAAAAGCATTATTAAACACTTTCATCGAGTCTAATTTTTCTGTTTTCGCATTTGTATACGCTTCGATATAATCTCCTGTAACTTGGTTATCACCAGAAAATAAAATTGGATCTTTGTAAAATTGCATCAATCCTTTAGTTTGATTGTACACCAAAGAATCTGCTTTTCCGTTCGCATTCGATTTGTAAAAACGCGCTTTATGAAAAGCTTTCACCAATGAAGTCGAATCAACATCGTGACGTTTTACCGCCAACAACGTATCAGCACTTATGTAAAGCGAATCTTTATCAAACGCTTTCACAGCATACGCGTTCTTCGTTACAAAAGCCGAATCTAAGTATTTAAAAGCTTCTCCGTAATCACCTTTCAAAAATCTTTTTTCTAATGGATCATCCAAAAAAACATCGCCTTCACCTTTACCAAAACCTGTTTTATCGTTGAAATAAAGTTTTTTAGCCGTCGAANNTGTTTTGATAATAAACTTTTGAATTTCCTCTTAACCAAGCTTCACCTGTTTTTTTATTAAAATCTCCATCCGAAGTAATGATATATTGTGATGGATCATTTCGACGTGTAATTTTAGAATAATCGCGGAAAGTTGTAATTCCCGTAATATCATTCGTCGTCATTTTTCTCGAATAAATCGTATAATCTTTATTCGTAATAAAAACTTCTGAACCAAAATTTGCCGATTTAGACTTTACATTATACACAACATTTCGTCCTTCGACTAAAGTTCCATCAGAACCAATTGTTTTGTAAGTATCATTTACAATAATATTTCCTGTCAATCGTTCGTAAATCATTTTCTCAGAACTTATTTGTTGCGTAGGTATCTTCACTTCTACTTTCCCAATACCAGTCGCAATCTCGGTTGTACGATTATAATCCATATAATCTGCCGTAATACGAGAACTTGGATCAGTCAACACCACATCTTTGAAAGCTTTTGCAATTGTTGTGTTTCCGTCATACTCCATTTTATGCGCCGTAATTGTTTTGTCTTTGCTCACCAAACGTGCATTCGACCAAACAACAGCCAAGTTTTTATCACGATACAAAACCGCACTATCAGCTGTAATTACATCACCTTTATATTCAATAACAACATTACCTGTTAGAATTTGATTCCCTTCAAAACGATCTGTATAACGCTCAAGTAAATCAGCATTCTTCAACACAACTTTTTCTTTTTTAGGTTTCTGTTGCGCAAAAGCACTTATCGTTATAAAACATGAAAGTAAAAAAGCAACTTTCAAACCTGTTTTATTTTTATTTATATAATTAATTAACAATTACTTATTATTTTTATTTAATCTTTATTTCACTTCCGAAAAGTGTTAGCCAAAATTAGTATTATTTTTTTAGTCCTAAAAATTAATTATTACGTTAAAACGTGCTTGAATACTTAAAATTTTCATAATGTTTTAATCAATATGATTGATTTTTAAGTCTTAATTTGATTAAAAAAATAACGATTATTCATCAAATTCAGTTTTAAAATTCTTAACTTCATATTCAATTTTATAAATCTATTAAATGCCTCAATATCAAAATGTATTAGACAGTCCAAACACCAATACTATTTTTATGGTTTGGAATTTTAAGGAAAATACTGCTTACAAAGATGCTTTCAAAAAGCTTTGCGCTTTAATTATCAATCTCAATCATTCAGCCAATACACGTTTTCCGAAAACGCAATCGAGCGTTATTTTAGGAATTAGTTACGATGCTTGGATAAAATTAAATTTACCAAAACCTTTGCCGAAAGAATTAAAACCTTTTGTTGCCATTAAAGGAGAAAAGCATGAAGCCGTTTCTACAAAAGGCGATATTCATTTTCATATCCGCTCTACGCAACAAAGCTATTGCGTTGATATTGTTTCTAATTTGACTGATTTATTGAATGATGTTGCTACTTGTCAAGAAGAAATTCATGGTTTTAGATATTGGGATGGTCGTAGTATTTTAGGTTTTGCTGATGGAACTGAAAATCCACAAGGTAACGAAAGAATAAATTTTGGTTTGATTGGCAATGAAGATTCTGCTTATACAAATGGAAGTTATTTATTTGTGCAAAAATACATTCATGATATGCAAGCTTGGAAAGATTTACCAATTTCTGAACAAGAAAAAGTAATTGGAAGATCTAAAGTTGATGATATTGAAATGAATGACGATGAAAAACCCTCGAATTCACATTCTGCATTAGCAAATGTTGGAGATGACAAAAAAATTGTTCGCGATAATATGCCTTTTGGAAATATGTCGACAAATGAAATGGGAACCTATTTTATTGCTTATGCTAGAAAGTTTAGCATTGTAGAAGAAATGTTAGAACGCATGTTTGTTGGTGAACCTATCGGAAACTATGATCGAATATTAGATTTTAGTAAAGCTAAAACTGGAACTTTATTTTTTGTTCCTTCTTTTGATTTGTTAGATCAATTTTCTAATTAAAAATAACAAAAAAGACCTTTTACGAAATCGTAAAAGGTCTTTTGATTTTATAAAATCAAGGTTATTTATTCTTACGAGTTCCGTAAAAATATAATGAATGATTATCAATTTTGATATCAAAAATATCTTCTATCGTTTGTTTGATAGATTGGATTCTTGGATCACAAAACTCCAATACTTCTCCTGTATCAGACAAAATAATATGGTCATGATTTTTGTCGAAATATGATTTTTCGTAATGCGCTTGTTGATCTCCAAACTGATGTTTACGCACCAATTTTGCTTCCATCAAAAGCTCGATAGTATTGTATAAAGTAGCACGACTAACGCGGTATTTCTTATTTTTCATTTTGATATACAACATATCAATATCAAAATGATCATCTGTAAAATAAATTTCCTCTAAAATAGCATAACGTTCAGGTGTCTTACGATGTCCATTGTCTTCCAAGAAATTCGTAAACACTTGCTTTACTATTTCGTAATTACTTGATTTTACTGATTCGTCTGTCATATAAAAAATTTGTGTAAATATACAGAATATTTCCTTATCAATGTAACGAAACAGCTTTCAATTCGTACGTTTTTTCTATCTCTTGATAATAAATCTTTATAATCAGATATAATTAACAATATGTCTATATAAGAAAACATATAATCTTTCAAAATTATTTTATCCTTTACACTACAAAGGTTAACTTTGCACACGATGGAAGAAAATTATTTAGAAAAACTGAACGAACCACAGCGTTTGGCTGTAGAAGCTACCGAAGGTCCAGTAATGGTGATTGCAGGTGCGGGTTCTGGAAAAACGAGAGTGTTAACTTATCGCATTGCTCATTTACTAAATAAAGGAGTTGATGCTTTCAATATATTGTCTTTAACATTTACCAATAAAGCTGCCCGAGAAATGAAAGAACGTATCGGACATGTAGTTGGTGAAGCGAATGCAAAAGCTCTTTGGATGGGTACCTTCCACTCTGTTTTTGCGCGTATTCTACGTGTTGAAGCTCCGCTTTTAGGTTATCCATCAGATTTTACAATTTACGATCAACAAGATGCAGTTTCGGTAATGACAAAGATTATTAACGAAATGCATTTGGATAAAGATATTTACAAAGCAAAACAAGTTTTGGGAAGAATTTCTCAATACAAAAATAACTTGATTACAGTTAGAGCTTATCATAACAATCAAGCTTTAATTGAAGCAGATAATGAAGCAATGCGACCTCGAATGGGTGATATTTATAGAGCTTATGTAGATCGTTGTTTCAAATCTGGTGCAATGGATTTTGATGATTTATTGTTACGTACCAACGAAATTTTGACGCGTTTTCCTGAGGTTTTAGCAAAATATCAAGAACGTTTCAAATATATTATGGTAGATGAGTACCAAGATACCAATCATTCTCAATATTTGATTGTAAAAGCATTGGCTTCTCGTTACGAAAACCTTTGTGTGGTTGGTGATGATGCGCAATCTATCTATGCTTTCCGTGGTGCAAATATTCGAAATATTTTATCATTCAAATCTGATTATCCTGATGCGAAATTGTATCCATTAGAACAAAATTATCGTTCGACGCAAATGATTGTGGAAGCTGCGAATCAGATTATCAAACAAAATCAAGATCAATTAGAAAAAAATGTTTGGACAGCGAATGAAACTGGAGAAAAAATAGCCGTTTATCGTGGACTTTCTGATGCTGATGAAGCACGCTATATTGCGACACAAATTTGGGAAAGACAGATCAATGAACATCTTCAACCAAAAGATTTTGCTATTCTTTATCGTACAAATGCTCAATCTCGTGCTTTAGAAGAAGCCTTGAGAAAAAGAGGAATTCAATACCGTGTTTATGGCGGAACCTCTTTCTATCAGCGTAAAGAGATTAAGGATATGGTTGGCTATATGAGATTATTGATTAATCAAAATGATGAAGAAGCTTTATTGCGAACAATCAATTATCCAGCACGTGGAATTGGTCAAACAACAATTTCTAAACTTTTGGTCGCGGCAGATCAACATCAAATTAGTTTATTTTCTTTGATTGAAAATATTGCAATATATGCTCCAACAATTGGTATAAATGCAGGAACAGCAAACAAACTGAATGATTTTGTGTTGATGATTAAGCGTTTCCAAGTCATGTTAAAATCGCATGATGTGTATGAAGTAACGATGGAAATGGCTAAAACGACTCAATTATTGAATGCGTTGAAAGAAGATTCTACACCAGAAGGTGTTTCTCGTTTAGAAAACGTTCAAGAGTTGTTAAACTCGATTCAAGGTTATGTTGAAGAACAACAACAATTAGACGAAGGAGACGCTTCTTTAGGAGGTTTTTTAGAAAATATTGCTTTAGCAACTGATGCGGATAACGAAGAAGATGACGATAACAAAGTAAATTTGATGACTGTTCACTTAGCAAAAGGTTTAGAATTCCCTGTTGTATTTATTGCAGGTTTAGAAGAAAATCTTTTCCCTTCTATGATGAGCGTTAACACACGTGCTGAATTAGAAGAAGAGCGTCGTTTATTTTATGTTGCCTTGACACGTGCCGAGAAAGTGGCTTATATGACCTATTCTGTTTCACGTTTTCGTTGGGGAAAAATTATCGATTGCGAACCATCTCGTTTCTTAGAAGAAATTGATGATAGTTTCTTAGAATGGAAAAATCTGAATATTTCTGCAAGAGCTTCAAACAATAGTGGATTATCGGCTGATTTATTTGGAGACGAACCAACACCGCAACAGTATCAACAACGAGAAAAATCGGTTGCACGACCTAATCCGAGAGCTCGTGTAGAACCAGCTCAACCAAGATCAAATTTCAAACCAGTAAATCAAACGAAAAGTAGTGCTTCATCAACAGCGAATGCTCAAGGTTTACAAGTTGGTCAAGTTGTCGTTCACGATCGTTTTGGACGAGGAATTGTGAAAGATTTGCAAGGAGAACCATCAGATATGAAAGCCATTATTCATTTTGATAATGCTGGAGAGAAAAAATTACTCTTAAATTTTGCTAAACTAAAAATCATTCGATCATAATAAAAAAAACAGAAAAAGGTTACAATAATTTGTAACCTTTTTTATTTATATTTTAATTAACTACATACCTGATATTAAACAAAAGGTTTAAATAAGATATCATCAAAATTTAGAATAAAATTCTTGTTATGATTTATTTTTTCGAATAAATAAACAGATTAAATCTTATAATTAAGATTTTTTTAGCATTTTAGCACCACAAATAAACACAAGAACAAAAATTTTATACTCAAATGGATGATATCATCAATCTAATAAGCAGCTACGTCTGGTCATATGCTTTAATTGGACTTTGCGCTTTAACAGGAATTTACTTCTCTATTCGCACCGGATTTTTACAAGTAGTTTATATAAAAGACATGGTTCGTTTGCTTTTTAGCGGCGAAAAATCGGACAAGGGAATCACACCTTTTCAAGCCTTTTCTTTAGCAATTTCTGGTCGTGTTGGAACAGGAAATATTGTAGGTGTAGCTACTGCAATTGCTATGGGAGGACCTGGAGCCGTTTTTTGGATGTGGTTTATCGCATTTTTAGGAAGTGCATCTGCATTCATAGAATCTGCATTAGGACAGGTCTACAAACAAGAAATTAATGGAGAATATCGCGGAGGTCCGTCGTATTACATCGAAAAAGGTTTAGGAATCAAATGGTACGCAGTTTTATTCGCAATCATTACAATTATGAGCTGTGGATTATTATTACCAGGCGTTCAGTCAAATAGTATTTCATCTGCTTTGAATAATGCTTTCGATATTCCTATGTATGATTTTGCCGGAATTCCAATTAACGTAGTAGGTTTTATAATTATTGGATTATTAGCTTTAATCATTTTTGGAGGCGTAAAACGTTTAGGACAAGCCTCAGAATTCATTGTTCCTTTTATGGCAGGTGCTTACATCTTAATGGCTATCATTATTATTGGGATGAATTTCGAACAAATTCCTTCTGTTTTAAGATTAATCTTTTCTTCAGCATTCAATCAAGAATCACTTTATAGTGGCGTTTTTGGTGCTGCAATTGCTTGGGGAATAAAACGTGGAATTTATTCTAACGAAGCTGGGCAAGGAACTGCTCCGCACGCAGCAGCAGCAGCGGAAGTTAATCACCCAGCTCAACAAGGTTTAGTACAAGCTTTTTCCGTTTACATTGATACTTTATTTGTGTGTACAGCAACCGCTTTTATGATTCTATTTACAGGAAAATACAATGTAAATCACCCTGAAAAAGTTGGAAATTTTATTACAGAAAATCTTCCTGGAATAGATTATACAGGATTTACACAAGCCGCTGTTTCAAGTGAATTTCCTGCTTTTGGAGATAGTTTTGTTGCAATTGCTTTGTTTTTCTTTGCTTTTACTACTATTATGGCTTATTACTATTATGCGGAAACTAATATTACATATATTTTCAAAGGTGAAAATACTAAAATATATGTTTGGATTTTACGCATTTGTTTCTTGGGTGCAACATATTATGGAACAATTAAAACTGCAGAAACAGCATGGGCTATTGGTGATATTGGTGTTGGATTAATGGCTTGGGTTAACATTATTGCTATTTTATTATTGAGTAATGTTGGTCTTAAAGTTTGGAAAGATTACAAAGACAAACGCAAAAAAGGAATCAAAAATCCTGATTTCAATCCGTTAGAAATCGGAATTAAAAATGCTACTTTTTGGGAGAACAAAAATAAATAATACAAAAAAGCCACTTCGTTGGAAGTGGCTTTTTTGCTATTAAAAATTATGATTATTGGGCTTGAGTAAACTCTAAATTCACCAATAATTTTACTTTATCCGAAACAACTAATCCTCCTGCTTCTGTTACTTGGCTCCATCCTAATCCGTAATCTTTACGATTGATTTCGCCTGAGAATTCGAAACCAGCTCTTTCTAATCCCCAAGGATCAGTAATAACTCCACCAAAATCTGCATTTAAAGTGATTGGTTTTTTCTCTCCACGGATTTCTAAAGTTCCCTCAATTTTTCCGTTTTGAATACCTGAAGTACTTTCAAATTTCATTTCTGGAAATTGTTCAGCAGCGAAAAAATCAGCTGATTTTAAATGTCCATCACGATCTGAATTTTTTGTATTGATTGAATCTACTTTTGCATCAAATTCAAATTTTGCATCAGAAAAATCGTTACTATTACTTTCTACACCAGCATTGAAATGATCAAAATTTCCTGTTACTGTAGAGATTACCATGTGTTTTACTTTGAATTGAACTTCTGAATGAGAAGGGTCTAAATTCCATTTTGTTGCCATAATGTTTTGTTTTTATTTGTTATTTAAATTGATTTATTTATCCTATTTTGAATGATAACATTCCTAATGATCCATAAATTAATTTGTCATTAAAAAGTGTTACTTCCTCTTCTTTTCCTTGTAATGCTAAAGCGTAAATAGATGGCAAATAATGTTCCATAGATGGTACAGCAAGATTAAATGCGCTACCTTTTTGTACAAAATTGAACAATTCGTCGTGATTACCTGTTTGAACAATATTCTTGAATGTATCATTCACTTCGTAAGCCCAATCGTAACCAGCATTTGGCTCATTCCAATTTAACGCTCTCAAATTGTGTACAACATTCCCACTTCCTACTATTAATACACCTTTACTACGCAAAGCGTCTAATTCCTTCGCTAATTCGTAATGCTGTTTTGGCGTTTTATAAACATCCAAACTCAGCTCTATCATCGGAACATCAGCTTCTGGATACAAAAATTTAATCACACTCCAAGAACCGTGGTCAAATCCCCACATTTTGTCTAAATCGACATCTGTTGTTTTAATTAAATTTTTGACCTCTGTTGCTAATTCAGGACTTCCTGGTGCTGGATATTCAACATCGAATAAAGCTTGTGGAAAACCATAAAAATCGTGAATCGTTTTGGGTTGTTCTAAGGCCGTAACTTTAGTTCCTTTCGTTTCCCAATGTGCCGAAATACAAATAATTGCATTTGGTTTTGGGATTGTTTTTCCAATATTCTTCCAACCTTCTACAAAAATATTTTCTTCGATTGCATTCATCGGAGAGCCATGTCCTAAAAATAAAACTGGCATTTTATCAGTTGTAGAAAAACTTGAAGTAATTGATTTTAACGTATTGAAATCCACGATTTTTATAGTATATTTTATTTATTATTATTTAGCTTTTGGAGCTGAAAATTCTAAGTTAGATGTTAAGGTAACAACATCACCTACAACAGCTTCTGGGAAATTACCACCGATATTAAAATCACTTCTTTTTACATTTCCTTTTACTGTAAATCCGTAAGTTTTAACTCCGTTATTGTTAATACTTCCGTTGTAAACTAATTTTAACGCAACTGGTTTTGTTACTCCGTTTAATGTTAAATCACCAATCATTTTAAATTGATTTCCTTTAACACGTGTAATTCCTTTTGAAGAGAATTCTAATTTTGAATTTTTTGCTGCATTGAAAAAATCTGCTGATTTCAAATGATTATCACGTGCTTCAACTCCTGTATTGATTGAATTAATATCTGCAACTACATGAAATTTTGCATCGCTTAAATCTTCTTTTGTAAAGTTTAAATGAACATCAAAATTTTGGAATTGTCCTTCAACATCAGAAATTGTCATGTGAGAAACAGAAAAACCTAACTTTGAATGCGCTTTATCATTTGTATAATTTTGAGCGAATGCAGACATTGAAGCTGCTGATAACATTAACGTGAATAATAATTTTTTCATAACGAATGATTATTTGATTGTTTTTAATTAATTATTTTGATAGTACAAATTTAGCTCAGACCTCAATGAGATTTCATTGACATAAGATAAGAAATTAAAAAACTTGATTTTTTCAACTAAAAAACAATCAAATTGTATCAATTAATATTCCAAAAAGTAAAGATTTTGAATTCGTTAACAATAAAAAAACACTTCAATAGAAGTGTTTAATATTATTTTACTGGACTAAAATACCAGTATGTAGATGTTTTTTTATTCTCGACTTCCAAATATTCTGGAAATGCTTGTGGTAATAAATGTAATTCTTCCGATTTTTTCAAATCTGTTAAAATCTGACGTAAAGGATATCCTTTTTTACGATCGTGAGGAAAATATCCTTTTTCAATTAAGAAAGGCATCATATCCTTCGTTTTTACACGTTCCAACTTATTTTCTGTTAAATAAGCCTGAATATCTTCGCTCATTTTTTTGACCACTTCGCGGTCTACTTTAATATATTCGTTTCTCTTCATATAATTTTACCAATTACCATTCATGTGCGTCAAAATCATAGGACCTTCAGAAGTAACCAAAACAGTATGTTCATGTTGCGCAAAAACGCCAGGCGCATTTCCTATCATTGTCCAACCATCAGCTTGTTCAATTGCTTCGTAAGAATTTTCAGAAATAAAAGTTTCTAACGCAATAACTGAATTTTTACGGAATCGACGTTTATCATCTGGATCTCTAAAATTCATCAAATCTAATGGTTCTTCGTGCAATGAACGCCCAACTCCATGACCAGTTAAATTCTCGATCACATGATAATGATGTTTTTTTGCTTCTTTTTCAATAATTCCACCAATATCAGCGATTTTAACTCCAGATTTTACAGCCGCAATTGCTTTTTGAAGTGCAGAAATAGATGCATCAACAATTTTTTGATAACCATTTACATCTTCTCCAACAACAATAGAACCTCCATTATCAGCCCAAAAACCGCCTAATTCTCCAGAAACATCAATATTAATAACATCTCCGTCTTTCAAGATTTTATCGGCTCTTGGAATTCCGTGACAAATTTCTTCATTCACGCTTAAGCAAGTATAACCAGGAAATTGATACGTCTCGAAAGGAGCTGATTTACAACCAAATTTGTGCATAATCTTTGCACCGAAATCGTCCAATTCTTTTGTTGACATTCCAGGTTTTACATAATCTTTCATCTCTTTAAGAGTAACGGCTACAGCTTCGCTGACTTTTTTCATTCCGATTAACTCTTCTTCTGTCTCTATAATCATTGCTTAAATTCTATTGATTTCCTTTTCAGGGATCATTTGCAAATTTACGTGTATTTGTAACGATTATTCGCTTATTTTGATAGAAATTCGTGATTATTGTATAATAGATTATATTGTTGAGTTATTATCCATAAAAAAATCCGTCAAATGACGGATTTAAACTTATATTTTTTATAATGATTAATCTGCATCATAGATTAATACTCGTTTTGCTAATTTATTTGGACCATTCAAAAACTCGATATGTTGTGGATGTTTTTGATATGTTTCAAATTGATCCATTGTTTCGAAAGCCGCAAACAAAGAAAACGAATACGAAGCGTCGATAACATCTCTTTCTATATTTGCAGGTGTTCCAACATGAAAAAATACTGAAGGAGCAATTGGTTCTAAATCTTTCAAAGCTTGATGAAATGTATTCACTTCAGCTTCTGTAGCGTCATCTTTTAACCAAAATAATACGTGGTGTGCTAACATAAAATTCTATTTTTTAGTATGCAATTTGCATTTTTACTTTCTTATTTTTTACTTTTTGACCGTTCAATTTTTTCAATAAATCTGGAACTTTTTTACGATTAATCGCAACATACGAAGTGGTATCTTTTACCTCAATAATTCCGACATCATTTTTCTCTAAACCTCCTTTTTTGAACAAAAATCCGACAATATCAACTTTATTGACTTTGTCTTTTTTTCCTGCAGAAATATAAATCGTTTGGTAAGGTGTACGTTCTGGAATTTTATATGTTCCACCTAAATTTTCGATCGGTAAATTTTCATTTACAAATGGAAAATGTTCTTCATTACTGATAATTAAATATACAAAACCTTTCGCATTCATACGCGCTGTACGTCCATTACGGTGAATAAAAGCAGCTTCTTTTGCAGGTAATTGATAATGAATAATCGAATCTACTTCTGGAATATCCAAACCACGCGCAGCCAAATCTGTTGTAATTAAAACTCTAACCGAATCATTTCTGAATTTCAGTAACGCACGTTCACGTTCGTCTTGTTCCATTCCTCCATGAAAACTTTCGCGCGCAATTCCTTTTTCATGCAACAAATTACTTATACGGTCAACAGCATCGCGGTGATTACAAAAAATCAACATACGTTTGCTTCCAATTTTACAAATCAAATTGAATAATGTATCCAATTTTTCTTCTGAAATGGTATTAACCACTTTCATATGTAAATCTGGTTTTACCTCGATTTGTTTTAGATAACTCACAATTTTTTCGTCATTCAATCCAACAAATTCTGGAATGTTTTCCATTTCTGTAGCAGAAGTCAAAATACGTTGTTTCAAGCCAGAAAGTTGCTCAACAATAAAACTCATGTCTTCTTGAAAACCTAATTCTAACGCTTTATCAAATTCATCTAAAATTAAAGTCTGAACAGTTGAAGGATCAAAATTTTCGTTACGTAAATGATACGCAATACGTCCAGGAGTTCCGATTAACACAGCTGGAGCTTCTAACAAAGTATTTTGCTCAACTTTTGTATTATGTCCACCATAACAACACGTTACTTTATAATCAGATTTCATCGATTTGAAAACTGTTTCGATTTGTAAAGCTAACTCACGAGCAGGAACTAAAATTAAGGTTTGAACACCTTTTACATCTGGATTTAAATCTCTTAAAGTCGGAAATAAAAACGCCAATGTTTTACCAGAACCTGTTGGTGATAATAGAATTAAATCTCGTTGATTTTCGGACATTTTGAATGCTGAACGTTGCATTGCATTCATATCTTTAATGCCCAAATTTTTATAAAGTAAATCGATTTGCATGCTGCAAAAATAGTCTATTCTTTCGAATTAATCATTTTTTGATGCTGTAGAAATCTTATAATCTTCCATAAATTCATCAAAAAGATTCATGATTTCGAAGTGATTTTTATCTAATGTATTTGCATCAAACGAAACAACAGCACCATACATTTTATTCCAAAATCTCATGCGTGCTTGTAAGAATTTTTGAGATTCATTATTGATAAAATCATCAGCACCAACAACTTTTATATTGATGACACGCTGACGAGGTAATTTCAGTTCTTCAATTTCCAGAATTTTTCCCCATTCAATATAATTCAATTCATCAGAAGGTTTGTAAACGATTCCTTTTTTATCGATCAATAAAATCGATTGTTTTTTCATCAACTTTTTGATTGAAATTATGATAAATAGTAAACTTGGAAGAAATAAACTTCCACTTAAAACTTTTGCAGTTTGCGGAGAATTAACTTGATTGGCATTTAAAAATAAATAAATTGAACAAGCAAAAAATAAAAGACTACCAAATAATAATCCCCAATTGCTTGTCTGTTTTGCGTAAACTTTAACTGAATTCAACTGATTTTGTTTTTACAAAAATAAAGATTTAATATTTAAGTTATTTTTAAGAATAAACTCTTTTGAGTCTATAAAATATTAAAAGTGTAAAAATACCAAAACACATAGAAGTTATTAGGAAAAAATAGAAATTACTAAAATGTGAAAAATTCAAAAATGACAATAAATTATATCCATTAAAAGTTTTTAAAATTTTCAAGAAAATAAACGACAATAGAATAATTAAAACAAAATTTATTAAACTTATTTTTTTCTTTATTAATAATAAACCAAATAAAAGAAAACCCAAAAATAAACCTAAATAAGTTGATAATTTAATCCATAACAAATAATAGAAGATATCTCTAGGAAAACTCTGTTTCGAAGAAAGTTTAGTAAAAGTTTCATCTGTCCCTAAATTAGATACATTTCTTAATAATTCGATATTTGTTAAAAAAGAAAATTGATTAATTGTTATTGTTAAAAAAACAGTTATAACAATACCTACTATTAGTTGTCTTAAATCTTCTTTTCCCATAATTCAAAATAAGATATATAAATTTGTTTCAATAAATATACAAAAAAAAGAGCCTCAAAAACTGAGACTCTTTCTAATTATCCAAAAATTTCTTGGTATTGTTTCTTATATTTTTCTAAAATTATTTTACGTTTAAACTTTAACGTTGGCGTCAACTCTCCTCCTTCTACAGTCATTTCATTTGGAATAATTGCAATCTTTTTGATTTGCTCCCAATGTCCAAAATTAGTATTCAGTTGATTAATTTCTTCTTCTAATTTCTTTTTGACAACATCACTTTTCTGAAATTCATCATGAGGAAGATTTACAATTTCTGGAGCATTTGACTGTGCCCATTTTTTGAGATTTGTATAACTCGGAACCACGAAAGCTCCAGGAAACTTCTCTCCTTCTCCAACAACCATCAATTGCTCGATGAATGGCGATTCTACCATTTTCATCTCAATTTGTTGCGGAACAATATATTTTCCTCCCGAAGTTTTGTACATTTCTTTTTTACGGTCAACAATTTTCAAGAATTTATTGTCTACCCATTCTCCAATATCGCCCGTATATAGCCAACCATCTTTTATTGTTTCGGCAGTTTTTTCTGGTAAATTATGATAACCCATCATCACAATATCACCTTTTACTAAAATTTCACCATCATCGGCCAATTTTACTTCAACACCTTTCAATGGAGGTCCAACAGTTCCAATCTTTTTCCCTCGACGAAAACAATTCACCGCAATTACTGGCGAAGCTTCTGTCAATCCATAACCTTCATAAATTGGAATTTCAGCGGCTAAAAAAACGCGAACAATTCGTTGTTGAATCGCTGCACTTCCCGTTACAATTGCTTTTAATTCGCCTCCAAGTCCTTCGTACCATTTGTGTAAAACTAATTTTCGAGAAATTGTTAATTTCAAATTATAAAATGTAGAACGCTTATCATCTTCTAAAACAAACTCATCGCCAATTTTTACAGCCCAATCAAAAATAGATTTCTTAAAACCTGATAATTGCGCTCCCGTTTGCATGATTTTTTCATACACTTTTTCAATCACACGAGGAACTGCCGTAATCATATGCGGTTTGATTTCTTTTAAATTATCGCCAATCTTCTCCATCGATTCTGCAAAATATATCGAAATTCCCATGTAAACATACAAGTACTGAATTGTTCGCTCATATGCATGACAAGCTGGAAGAAAGGTCAAAGCACGATCGTAAGGATCAAGTGGTGTTGAATATTCGCATGCCATAACATCTGCAATAATGTTTTTGTGCGACAACATTACGCCTTTCGGATTTCCTGTTGTTCCTGATGTATAGATTAAAAAAGCTAAATCTTCGTGTTTTACATTTGCGGCACGTTTATCAATTTCTTCTTGTTGAATTGTTTTTCCTTTTTCGATTAAAACATTCCAACTTTCTGTATTTTCAAACTCATCAATTGAGTATAATTGTTCTAATGAAGGTAATTTTGTTTTGAGTTGATTGATTCTCGTGTACAAATCGAGATTACTTGTAAAACACAATTTTATAGCCGAATCGCTAAAAATATATTCGTAATCGTTGTCAGAAATATTCGGATAAATCGCTACCACAACAGCTCCGATTTGTTGTATAGCATAATCTATCATATTCCATTCGACACGATTTTCTGAGATTAATCCCACTTTTTCACCTGGTTGAACTCCACAAGCGATCAATCCTTTTGAGATTGCATCAACATGTTCTAAAAAAGTTGCGGTTTTCATTGGTTTCCATTCTCCATTTTGTTTGGATACAAACATGGATAAATCAGGAAACTTCTCCAGCTGACGTTTTGGTAAATCAAAAATTCTGGTTGCTTCCATAGCGCACTTATAGTTTTGTAATTTTGAAAAGAATTCGTCGAAAATAGCGTAAAATGATGAGTTTTTCAAAAATTTTATCTTCAACTTAAAAAGAATTATTTTCGTCATAAATATTACAATTATGAAATATCTAATTTTATTTCTCTTATTATTTTACTCTTGCAGCTCTGATTTTAAAAAGTCTTATAAAATTGGAGATATTAAATTATATGAATTACAATGTTCTGGACACTATTATTTGAGCACTGATAATTGTGATTGTAAACATTTACCAACTAATTATTTTATTCCAAAAGGAGAAAATGATTCATTTTTTGAATTATTCTTAAAGAAGAACAAAGGAAAACTTCAAGTTAATTCACTTTATAATGAATTTGAAACTCATGGAAATATCAAAGAAAAAGTAGATTTTATTCTATATACCGATAACGCCTCTTTTAGTGATAGTATAAGAAAATTAAATTATACTGTGATTCGAGGATATTCTAATGGAAGAATGAATCCATAAAAAATCCCTCAATTCATGGTGAATTGAGGGACTTTTTTATTTATAAATTTCGTCGAATTCTTTCTGATATTTCTTTAGAATAACTTTACGTTTTAATTTTAAAGTTGGAGTTAATTCTTCACCTTCAATCGTAAATTCGTGCGTTAGAATTGCTGGTTTCTTAATCTGTTCCCAATTTCCAAAAAACTGATTTGCTTTACGAACTTCTTGATTAATTACTTTATGAACTTCTGTAGATGCTATAAATTTATCACGAGAAAGATTACTAATTTCAGGTGCATTTTCTTTTGCCCATTCTTTCAGATTTACATAATTCGGAACAATAAAAGCTGAAGCAAATTTTTGCGCATCACCAACAACCATTGCTTGTTCAATAAAATTTGATTCGACAAGCTTTGTTTCGATTGGTTGAGGAACAACATATTTCCCTCCAGAAATTTTAAACATTTCCTTTTTACGGTCAATAATTTTCAAGAAATGACCTTCTCCTTCTTCCCAAACTCCAATATCACCTGTGTGCAACCATCCATCAATAATGACCTCATCAGTCGCTTTCTGATTTTTATAATAACCCATCATCACATTAGGGCCTTGAACCAAAATTTCGCCATCTTCGGCTAATTTTACTTTGACATCTTTTATTGGCGAACCCACAGTTCCGATGCGAACACCTAATTTGTGCGGATTATTTACGGTAATTAAAGGCGATGTTTCCGTCATTCCATATCCTTCAAAAAATGGTAATCCAGCCGCCATAAAAACGCGCGCAATTTTACCTTGCAACGAAGCACTTCCTGAAATAATGTATTTGAAATTACCTCCTAACGCTTCATAAAATTTATTCAAAACTAATTTTCGAGCTAACGCTAACTTCACATTATACACCAAAGATCGTTTCTTCGCATCAGGTTCATATTGAGAAGCAATCTCAATCGCCCAATCAAAAACTTTTCGCTTTTTTCCTGTTAAAGCGCTACCTGTTTTCAGGATTTTCTCATAAACTTTTTCCATCACACGAGGAACAGCAGTCATGATATGAGGTTTTACTTCATTGATATTATCACCAATTTTTTCAAATCCTTCGGCAAAATAAACCGTTACACCAATATATAAATAGGTATAAATTACAGTTCTTTCGTATGTATGACAAGGCGGTAAAAAAGTCAAACCTCTTGTTCCTTCTTCTAACACGACAATTTCTTTAGCCGCAATAAAATTCGAAACCAAATTATTATGAGATAACATTACACCTTTCGGTTTTCCTGTTGTACCAGAGGTATAAATTAAAGTTGCTAAATCTGAATTTCGGACAATTGAACTAAGATTATTTACATATTCATCTGTAATTTCTTTTCCAATTTCTTTTAATTCTGACCAATTTCTAGAATCTGGGAACTCATTAATCGCAAAAACATATTCTAAACTATAAATTGTGCTAAACATATTATTGATACCTTCATACAAATTTTTTGTACTTACAATACACAATTGTATTTCTGCATCATTGAAAATAAATTGATATTCAAAATCTGTAATATTTGGATAAATCGCTACTACAACAGCACCAATTTGCTGAATTGCAAAATCAATCACATGCCATTCATAGCGGCTTTCACATACAAGTCCTACTCGATCGCCAGGTTTAACTCCCAAAGCTAATAAACCTTTAGAAATTTCTCTTGTTTGTTCAATAAATTCGGCTGGTTTTGTAAACTTCCATTCGCCATCAATTTTACTTGCAAACATATTATGATTGGGATAAAGTTCTTGTTGACGATAAGCTAAGTCAAAAATTCGTGTAGGATTATTCATTTTCTAAATACTAAACTTTATAAAAAAGAGTGCAAATTTGGTGCAAAATTTTCATAAATCAGTTTTATTTCACGAAAAAAGCAAGATTAATAAAAATCTTGCTTCATTGTTTTCTAAAAAATTGATGTTTTTATTGATAAATTCCGTCAATTTCTTTTTTATATTTTTCTGAAATGATTTTACGTTTCATTTTCAAAGTTGGCGTTAATTCTCCCGCTTCAATTGTGAATTCATAAGGCAATAAATGGAACTTTTTAATCTTTTCCCAATTTCCAAAATTGACATTTAATTTGTTGATTTCATTTCCTATCAATTCATAAATTTTTGGGTGCGTTAAAAACTCTTCACGAGGTAAATTAATCAATGAAGATTCATTTGCTTTTGCCCAATCAATGCAGTTTTCATATGAAGGAATAACCAAAGCAGCTGGGAATTTTCGTCCTTCTCCAACAACCATAATTTGTTCGACATAATTAGATTCTGAAAGAATTTTCTCAATTTGTTGCGGAACAACATATTTTCCTCCAGAAGTTTTGAACATTTCTTTTTTACGATCGATAATTTTTAAGAATTTATTATCAACCCATTCGCCAATATCGCCCGTATATAACCAACCATCTTTCAAAACTTCAGCAGTCGCTACAGGATTTTTATAATATCCTTGCATGATATTTTTTCCTTTTGCTAAGATTTCTCCGTCTTCAGCTAATTTAATTTCAATATCAATCAAAGGAATCCCTACAGTTCCTATTTTCATTCCACGTTTGATACAATTTACAGATAAACAAGGTCCAGCTTCTGTTAAACCATAACCTTCGTAAATTGGAATTCCGGCAGCTAAATACAATTTTAATAAACGAGTTTGTAAAGTTGCACTTCCCGAAGCAATTCCTTTTACATTACCACCAAGCGCTGCTTTCCATTTCGAAAAAATTAATTTTCGAGCAATGTTTAATTGAAATTTATACCAAGCCGAAAGCTTCGATTCATCTAAATCATACTGTTCTCCTAACGAAATTGCCCAAAAGAATAAAGCTCTTTTAACTCCTGTCAATTGTTCTCCAGTCGCCATGATTTTATCGTAAACTTTCTCTAAAACACGTGGAACAGCCGAAAAAATATGCGGTTGAACTTCTTTCATGTCTTGCCCTATCGTATCCATTGATTGCGCAAAATAAATTGGTAAGCCCATTTTGATGTACACATATTGAAAGACGCGTTCATACGCATGACAAGCAGGTAAAAAAGACAACGCTTTATCATACGCTTTTACAGGAAAAGAATATTCGGAACTATCAACATCAGCTAATAAATTTTCGTGAGAAAGCATCACACCTTTCGGATTTCCAGTTGTTCCAGAAGTATAAATAAGAGTTGCTAAATCAGTAGATTTTACATTGTCCATCTTTGTTTGTAAAACCTCATCAGAAATGGAAATTCCTTTCGAAATTAACTCAATCCAATTTGGTGTATGCGGATAAGTATTAAATGTATAAACTTGTTCAAGATTTGGAATACGATCTTTGATTCCTAATAATCGCTGATACAACGCATCATTGCTCACAAAACAAAGTTTGATTTCGGCATCATTTAGGATAAATTCGTAATCATTGCCCGAAATATTGGGATAAATTGCCACAACGACAGCTCCAATTTGCTGAATTGCAAAATCTACTAAATTCCATTCCAAACGATTTTCGCTAATCAACGCAACTTTATCATTTGGTTGAACACCATTTGCAATCAAACCTTTCGAAATATTATTTACTCGAATGATAAAATCTGTTGTCGAAATTCCCTTCCATTCTCCTTTTTCTTTGTAATTAAAAATCGAAATGTTAGGTGTATTTTTTTCTTGAAATCGAGGTAAATCGAATACTCTTTGTGGTTGTTTCATATTCTTGAAATAAGGATACAAATTTCTGTTAATTCTTTCTACTTTAGAAATTATTTGCTCATTCTTTTCTCAAAAAAATTAAGTTTATTATCAATAAAAATCATTTTACTTTTTTGCAATAATTATACTATACTCTCTTTCAACTTTTTCGCCAGCTTTGCTAATCACACTTTCCGAAAATGTTTTTGTATCTTCAATCGAAAATTTAGCAGATTTCAATAGTTTTATCACTTCATCTTCTGTGTACAAATTGAAGCCAAATTGAATGAAAGGCAATGTTTCCATAAATTCCTTTTTAGCAAAAGTAAGCGCAAATTTCCCGTTGAATTTCAAGACTCTATAAATTTCACTCAAGAAAAGTTTAGGATTTTTCCAAAAATAGATTGTATTCACCGTAAAAATTTTATCAAATCGTTTTTCATAAAAATGAATTCTTTCATCCATAATTATTTCAAACCTAATACTTGAATTCAAATAATCAGAATTGTTCATGATAGCACTATTTTTCATGACCTGTGAAAGTTCTAAACCAATATATTCTAAACCTTGTGCTTGATTCAATACATAAGGTAAATGCTTACAATTTCCATGACCTAACTCTAAAATTTGTTCTTGATTTTGTAATTGTAAATGATCTATTGTCATTTTTGTCATTCCAAAATTACTTTCACTCATTTGCTCACCAACTTCAATCCCTTCGTCTCCATTTGGACAACTCAATTGTTCCGCAAGGCTTTGTAAATCAATATTATTTTTCATTTAATTTATTTATATAGAATAATTCTAAATTAATAAATATTAATCATTATACGCGTGATTTTAATCATTTAAAAATTACATCTTACCTTTGAAAAATAGTAAAATAGATGAGAGATATTATACGAACTGAAGACGAAGATGATTTCAAACTGTTTTGTTTGGAATCTGTAGCAGATATTGAAGAGCAAAATGATTCGCAATTATTGGAATTTTTGGAACATTTGGCGCGAGAATTTCAGATTACAAATGTTTATAAAACGACTGATAGCTTTGAAGGCTTCGAGGAAAGTTTGACCAATCTTCTTTATCATGATAAATATTTTAGAGATTATAAAATCATTTATTTAGTTTTTGAAGGCGAAGGAAATCAAATTCAAATTGATGATTATTACTATAGTTTAGAAGAAGTTGCTGAGATCTTTCAAGGAAAATTAACTGATAAAATTGTTCATTTTGCGAATACAATGAATTTAAATTTGGAAGACGAAAGTTTTCAATATTTTATTGATGTGACGGGTGCAAAAGCTTTGTCGGGGTATGTAAATCCTTCTCCAATTTTGAGTACAATTTTGGATCAATATTATTTTTGTTTAGCGAAAGAAATTGATGACGAAGAAGAGCTTGTGCATGCGTTGTTTGATAAACATGCCAATATATGCCTGAAATTAGGTTTTAGATTGTATCATTAATAAGATTTAACAATAAGCTAAAATACTTTTCAGAAATAATCTATTCATTTACAAAAACAATAAAATGGATAGACGTAAATTTCTTAGAGGATCGGCATTAGTTTCTACTGGTTTAATTCTAAATCCTTTCGATTTATTTGCTCAAAATAAAATCAAACCTAATCTTTCTACAAATACTACAAAGAATATTATTTTTATGATAAGCGATGGAATGAGTTCTGGGACTCTTGCTATGGCTAATTTATACAACAAACAATTACACGGAAAAAATGGTAATTGGATTAATCTTTATGAAGAAAATAAAGTAAAAAGAGCTTTGATGGACACTGCTTCTGCAAGTTCTATTGTTACCGATTCTGCGGCTGCGAGTTCTGCTTTTGGAGGTGGAATTCGTGTAAAAAATGGTGTATTGAACATTGGTGCGAATGGAGAAAATCATGTTCCGATTTGGCAAAAATTCAAAAAAGCTGGTAAAAGAACGGGTTGTGTGACAACGGTTACGATTACTCATGCAACTCCTGCTGGTTTTTGTGTGAATTCTGCTAGTAGAAATGCTGAGCCAGAGATTGCTGAAAAATATGCCGAAATTGGTATTGATGTTTTATTAGGTGGCGGTGACGAATTTTTTAATTCAGCCAAAAGAGAAGACAAGAAAGATCTGTATACGGTTTATAAGAAAAAAGGTTATCAAATTGCGAAAACAAAGGAAGAATTAGCAAAATCTCAAAACAATATATCTTTATTGGGAATTTTCAATACTGGAGCAATTCCTTATGCAATTGACCATAAAAATCTCTCAAAAAATAAATCTATTCCTACGCTTGCAGAAATGACTAAGGTTGCGATTGATAATTTGAAAAGTCATCAAAATGGTTTTGTATTGCAAGTAGAAGCGGGAAAAGTAGATTGGGCAGCGCATGCGAATGATGTTGCAGGATTAATTAATGATCAACTTGCATTTGATGAAACTATCAAAACTGTAATGGATTTTGCTGAAAAGGATGGAAATACATTAGTTATCATCACAACTGATCACGGAAATGCAAATCCAGGAACAATTTATGGAGCTGATGTAAACAAAAATTTTGAAAGTATTGTTAATTATAGATATACCAACGAACATATTTTGAATGAAATTCACGAAGATTTTAACTTACAAGAAATCAAAGATTGGATTGTCGAAACAAATGGTTTTAGTTTGACAGATGATGAAGCAAAACATATGTTAGATTTTTACAAAGGTTTGGATAAAGAAGAAGGATTGTATAATTTCAAAAAACTTCCATTCAAATTTTTCTCTGAAATTCAGAAAAAACGCAACAATGTTGGTTGGATAAGTATGGATCACTCGGGCGATTACGTAGAATTGGCAATGTATGGACCTGGAAGTGATTTGTTAAAGCCATTTGTAAAAAATACAGATCTTCATCAACTTATGTTACAAGCAACAAATGTAAATGTATAAACAAAAACCTCTCAAAGTTGAGAGGTTTTTGTTATTTATCTATCTTAATAATTACATCGAATGTGCTTTATTTCCTTCAAAATGAATCATCCAAGGTGTTCCAAATTGATCAATAAAAGACGCATAAAGCTCAGCAAAAAACTGTTCTGCCAAAGGCATTTCTAATGATTTTGCATTTACCGAAAGACGATCATATAATTGATGCGCTTCTGCAGGATTATCGACATCAAGCATAATGTAATTGTTATTTCCAGCTTTGTATTGATGTCCAAATTCTTCAATAATATCAGAACCCATTAACATTGTTGTTTCATTAATAAACAATGCCACATGCGAAACTTTATCCTTTGCACTATCTGGAATCTGAAATTCTGGACTTGGCGGCATATCACCCATTTTATACATCCCAATATTTTGCGTTTCAAAAACAGTTTCATAAAACTGAAATGCCTTTTCGCAATCTCCGTTAAAATTTAAGTAAGCGTGTACTTTAGCCATAATATTGTATTTTTTGTGATTATTTTTTTAATATAATGGTTGACCATTTTCATCGGTTGTTAAAACCTCGGTCATATAATCTAAAAATGGTTGAAGAACTTGAATTGATTTTGCTACTTTTTGTGGAAAATCTTTTGCTAAAACTTCTTCATCTGTAAAATTCTTAATAAACAAATATTGCTTTTTACGCAACAACTCAATTCTTTCATGATCTTTAGAAAATCCTTTTGGCGCAGATTTCACTTCATCTCCTTGCATTTCTCCAAATTCTTTCTGAATCATTTTTGATTGCAAAATCTTTGCTAATTCATCCGAAACTTCAATATCTTTTCTAATACGAAGCAAATCTTCACGTTCTGGTCCCCAAAAACCAACACCAATAAAATTATGATTCGGTTGAATATGAAAATAATATCCACCTCTATTAAGTGGTTTTTTACGACCTGTTTGTGCAGAAAAATGAGTTTTATAAGGAGTTTTATCGTGAGAAAAACGAACATCTCTGTAAATTCTATAAATTTTGAGCGGTTCTAATTCTTTCTTTTTAGTTAATTCTTGGTAAATCGCATTGAAAATTGAATCTGCTTCAGCTTTCGCCGTATCAAATTCAACTTTGTGCTCCGTAAACCATTCGCGGTTATTATTTTTTTCTAATTTTTTTAAAAATTTAACGATTTGTGACATGATTTATTTTTTTCGAGTAAGTAGTACTTTTTCATAATTTTCTATCCATTGTTGTGGCGTAATTCTTTGCGCTAATTCTCCGATTAATTCGAATGGAATATCCTCCACTTTTTTGAAACGAATACAACTTTTTCCCATATCTAATTTACGTTTCGAGTATTTTGGATATTCGGCGACAAACCAATTCAGCAATTTGTCGTCCATATAAATTCCCATGTGATATAACGCAATAAAATTCTTTTGAGAAGCGATATTGATAAACGGCAACGGCGATTTCGGATCGCAATGATAACCATTCGGATAAAGTGAATGCGGCACAACAAACCCAAGATGACCATAGCTCAACTGCAACTCGAAACCAACGGGTAAATTATCTGCCAAAATTTTAATTAATTTCTCAATAGCTTCTTTTCTTTCTACAGGAATTGACGTTAAATATTCTTCTAAATTTGCGACTTCGTATTGCATTATTTTCGGTATTTATCATTCAAACCTTTGCCTTCCATAATCATAGGTTTTATTTTTTCGATGCGAGAAATTTTCGTTTTTTCTTGTTTTGCTTCATCAATATATTCGATGTATTCTTTTTGCTTTCCAGGACTTAAAATTTTAAATGAAGTAAATAATTTATCATCCTGATTTAGAGTTTCTTTCAAAATTCCATTAACTTCTTTTGGTACAGATTTTTGAGGCTTTATTTCCTTTCCATCTTTCAGCAATTGAATCGCTTCTAAGACATATTCTCTTACTTTTTCGACATCAATTTCATCAGCAGAATTAAATCTCCATTGACGTAAAGCTTTCGTTTTTTCCACATTTGCGTTCACCAAAACTTTGTATTGATCTTTCAAGAAAACGCCATTGTGAAACCACAACGCAAAATGATTTTTAAAACCACTAAATGCCAACACATTTTTCTTGTTGAACGTATAAATATCTCCACCCCATTTAAACTCTTTTACCAATTCTGTTTCATTTACAACTTGTTGAATTTTCTCATTCGCTTCAACCCAATTACCATTGTATTTTGTCCATTCTCCAGATTTTTGATTCTTCATCAAATTAACTTTATACAACACAATTTCCTTCAATAACTTCTTTGGTAAAGCCTTATCCAAAGGAAGTTGTATTGCTCCTTTTGATGTTTTATAATCGGTTAAATCATTTTGAAAATGTTCGATTGTTTCTGCTCCAGGATAAATTCCTACATGATTTTTGAACATCGCAAAATGAATTACATTTCCATTCAATCGGAAAGTGGGCATTTTATAATTAATCGTTTCTGTTGCTTGTGGTACAGCTTCGTGAATAATTTTTCTTACGTTTTCTAAAATATCTTGTTTGGCTTGATCAAACCCAAGAATATATTCATCAATAGTTGTAAAATTATTTGTCATCATCATTAATCCTCGCAAATCTCTTTCAGCTTGCGTAGTGCATTTATCCACATTTCTCTGACTTGAGTTTCTGGAAAAACCTGATCATCTATTTCTACCGAACAAGTTAATCGTGTATGACCTTCTACATCTTCCAATTTATACGTTTCTTCTGTATTTTTCCACACATCAATTTCTGGTCCATCAAAAATCTCTTGACCATCTTCGTTCAGCTTTCCGATATGACGCATTTTGATTGATTTTCCTACAATATTTTCATCTATTGTAGCAATCATCGCAGCCGAACCTTTTTCGGTTTCATAAGTGAAATAAACATGAGAACCTTCGGACCAATCTCCTTTGAAATCTGAAGTTTCACTAAACGGCGTTGTCCAAATTTTATACGAATCTGGTGCAATCATTACTTTATGCACATGCTTAGGCTGCGCATAAATAACTTCTGTAAACGATACTTTTTTCATATTTTAAGCATTTGCTAATCCAAAAACAGCTCCAGCAGGATCTTCTACAATTGCAAATTGAAGATTTCCTTCTTTATTTTTAATCTCATGAATAGATTTCCCTCCCATTTCCAACGCTTTTTGCAAACTTTCCGCAACATTATCTACACTAATGTACATAATCCATTGTGATGGAATTCCTTTATTCATGCCACGTTTCGTACAAACTCCACCAGCCGCATTTTCTGAAGAAGACATCATTGTATAATCATTGTATTCCTCTTCATCATCTTTCATCGCAACATTTTTGACTTCCCAACCAACAACTTCTTTGTAAAAATCTTTTAATTCAGTCGAATTTTCAACAGTTAAATCAGCCCAAACCATTTGACCAATTTTCGATTTATTTTCATCCATCTTCAACTATTTTTAGCTTTTCGATTCAACATAATTCTTGAAACTATTCAAAATAGCTTGCCAACCTTGTGTCTGCATTTCAGTAGGATTTTGACTTTCTGGTTCAAATTTTTCTGTGATTTTGGTTAAATTATTCTCTTCATGAAAATTTATTTCAACCTTGCGACCATCTGCAATGTAATAACGAATAAATTTATTTGGAATGATTTCGTCATATTTAGCTTCAAATTCGAATTGAAAACTACCATCTTTTGCAGCCATCGTACTGTTTAATTTTCCACCAACTTGCAAATCATTTTCTGCTTTAGGACAATGCCAATCATCAGAAGCTTGATTCCATTTTACAATATCTTCAGGAGAATTAAAAGCTTTCCAAACCTGATCTATTGGAGCATTTATTATTGTTTCGATTGTAATCATACGTATAGTTTTTTGTTGATTTTTAAGGTTTCATAAAATCAAAA
Source organism: Empedobacter sp. UBA6745 (assembly GCF_002453775.1). NCBI lineage: Bacteria > Pseudomonadati > Bacteroidota > Flavobacteriia > Flavobacteriales > Weeksellaceae > Empedobacter > Empedobacter sp. UBA6745. The sequence goes on along the minus strand of NZ_DKHL01000046.1, from coordinate 59,540 downwards.
GCACCTTTGCGCAAATTAATTCCGTATTCGAGATAAGCTTTCAGACAAGCCAAGAAATTCGCCCAACCTTCTGTTTGTCCCATCAATTGCTTAATTCCAGCTTCATCATCATTCATTTCATGTTCAATGACTTTAACAATTGTCGAATCATTTTCTCCTTTTTCGAGAAAAATCTCCACCAGCATATCATCAACTCCACCGCTCCAATCAAAAGAAATGTATTCATCTTGTTTTAAATCGCCTCCCATTACAGGAAAAATATCATCAAACTCAGGAAATTTCCATTCAACAATTTTTCCAGTTTCGATAGCTCCTGATGAAGAAGCAATAAAATATTGATTCATTTTATTTGGATTAACAATCGCATCAAAAACTTCATTTTTAGATTTCTGAATTTGAATTGTTGCTTTTGCAGTTAACTTCATTTCAATTAATTTTGGCTAACTAATTTAATCAAAAAAAGTGTTCGAATTTTCGAATTCATAAAAAATAATTAAAACTTTATCGATATTGAAATCATTTATAGAAAATAATTCGATTTGTACTTTTAAAAAATAAAAGTTTTTTACATTTATAGTATTGTAAAATTGATAAACACGTGAAAAAATTTACTCAAAAAGCAACTCTACTTAGTCTTATTTTGATGAGTGGAATTAGCTATGCGCAAGATGCAAAAGCAGATTCTGCCTATGTTAGAGAGCATTATGAAAAGACCGAACAATTGATTCCGATGCGAGATGGAACGAAATTGTTTACAGCTATTTATACGCCAAAAGATCAAACCAAGAAATATCCTGTTTTACTTAATCGAACGCCTTATACAGTGGCGCCTTACGGAGCAAATGAGTATAAAAAATCGCTTGGAAATTTCCCTGCAGAAATGCGCGAAGGATTTATATTCGTATACCAAGATGTGAGAGGAAAATGGATGAGCGAGGGTGAATTTGAAGATGTACGACCAGTTAATAAAACGAAAAATAAAAAGGCAATAGACGAAAGTACAGATACGTACGACACGTTGGAATGGTTGGCAAAAAACATGAAAAATTACAACCAAAAAGCTGGAATTTATGGAATTTCTTATCCTGGTTTTTATTCGACAATGAGTTTGGTTAATTCGCATCCAACGCTGAAAGCTGTTTCACCACAAGCACCAGTTACGAATTGGTTTTTAGGCGACGATTTTCATCACAATGGTGTTTTATTTCTAAATGATTCTTTCAAATTTATGTCATCATTTGGTGTTAAACGTCCGCAACCAATTACACCAGATAAAGGTCCGAAATCTTTAGAATATCCAATCAAAGATAATTACCGTTTTTATTTGGAAGGTGGATCTGTAAAGGAATTGAAGGATAAATATTTCCAAGATAATATCAAATTCTACAATGATTTGTTTGCACATCCTGATTATGATCAATTTTGGCAAGATCGAAACCCTTTACCACATCTTACCAATGTGAAACCTGCTGTGATGACGGTTGGTGGTTTCTTTGATGCAGAAGATGTTTATGGTGCATTTGAAACCTATAAAGCAATTGAAAAGCAAAATCCGAATGCAACAAATATTTTGGTAGCTGGACCTTGGTTTCATGGTGGTTGGGTTCGCTCTAAAGCCGATACATTTGGTGATATGCAATTTGGAACGCCAACAGGAGAATATTATCAGCAACAAATTGAGTTACCTTTTTTCAATTATTATTTAAAAGACAAAGGAAATTTCAAACCAACAGAAGCGCAAATTTTTATCACAGGTTCTAATGAATGGAAACAGTTTGATAATTGGCCTCCAAAGAATGTGACAACGCAGAAAATGTATTTACAAGCTAACGGAAAAATATCTTTTCAACAGACTAATAACGCAAGTTTTGATGAATATGTAGCAGATCCAAATAATCCAGTTCCGTATCAAGGTGGTGTTTTAGAAAGTCGTCCGCGAGAATATATGGTCGATGATCAACGATTTGCGTCAACTCGTCCTGATGTTATGGTTTATCAAACCGACATTTTAACTGAAGATATGACGATTACAGGTCCAATTATCAATCATCTATTTGTTTCATCAACGGGAACAGATGCTGATTATGTAGTAAAATTGATTGATGTTTTCCCTGAAGACACACCAAAATATAATGGAAAATTGATGGCTGGATATCAAAATTTGATTCGTGCCGAAATTATGCGAGGAAAGTACCGCAATAGTTTTGAAAAACCTGAAGCAATGGTTCCTAATCAGAAAACAAATGTGACGTATTCTATGCCAGATGTTGGACATACTTTCAAGAAAGGACATCGTATCATGATTCAAGTTCAGAATACATGGTTTCCTTTAGCCGACCGTAATCCGCAACAATTTATGAATGTTTACGAAACAACTGCGAAAGATTTCTTGAAACAAACACAACGAATTTATCACGATTCTTATATCGAAATTCCAGTTTTGAAATAACAAAAAAATCCAACAAATTACTTGTTGGATTTTTTATTTTTGGACCCAACAATTTATTCAACTAAAACTGCCGAAACCAATACTTTTTCGAAGCTAAATGAAACACTTATCGGACAAGTTTCTTCTGCTTCTTTTGCTATTTTCTGAAATTCTTCATCTGTAATCGAAGGAATTTTTGCTGTTAAACTTAATTCTGAGCGAACAACTTTCCCTCCTTCAAAAACAATTTTACAATCGGTTTCTAATTTTTCTGCTGTATATCCTGCTTCTCCTAATAAACCTGATGTTTTCATTGTAAAACAACCTGCATGAGCTGCTGCCAAAAGTTCTTCTGGGTTTGTTCCTACTCCTTCTTCAAATCGACTTTTGAACGAATATTGTGTATTATCTAATACTGTACTTTGTGTGGTTAGTGTTCCTGATCCTTCTGTAACCGAACCATTCCAAACTGCTTTTGCACTTCTTTTCATTTTGAATATTTTTTAGATTGAATTTTATTAAAGTTAAAAATTATGAAATCATTAGAGGAATTAATTCTCAACTTTATGAATAATTTTAACGAAAAAAGTTCAGATAAAATTTATCTGAACTTTTACTAAAAAAACTACTAACCACCCTTTACTATGAATTGTATTAGGTTATTCAAATTTACAAAGAAACTAGTATTTATAAAATTGAAAATCAATTTCTAATCTAATTTTAATTTTAGAAACTTTTAAAACGTAATTTTTCCAATCTTTCCTTTATTTCCCACCAAAATCACATATTTCTTATCTGGCGAAACTGTACACGTATTGTAACTATCTTGTGTAATAGTTGTCCAATTATGTCCTCCATCTGCAGAATAATCTACTCCAGAATAACCACAAACCAAGACTTTATCTTTTGAAATAATTGTTACACCAGATTTATATCCTTTTGGATATTTCCATGAATCTTGAAAATCAATTTTACCATTTGTCAACTTAAATTTATAGAAATTATAGCTCGAATCTTCTGGTTTTGTAAAATCTCCACCAACCAAGTATCCAACATTATTTGTCGCGTCATAAGCCATTCCATTAATTCCAGAAGTAGAACTTTTCGTTTTCTCCAACGCATACATTTGTCCACCTTTTGGCGTATAATAGTATAAATTCGACAACTCTCCTCCTGTAACAATCAAGGTTTGCTTCCCATCTACATACAAATTACTTCCACTTGATGCAAAAAAAGCTTCTTTCGGATTTTTCAATCGCAAAGGTTGACCGTGAAGCGATTTTGCAACTTCCCATTTAGTAGGATCAGTAATCGAAGACGTTAATACAAATGGTTTATCTGGCGACATTGGATCTCCTAAAACAGTAATTTTCTTCGAAGTTTTATCCACATAAATTACATCTAAAAAAATACCTTTTTCATTATTCTCATACAATTTATTCCACGATTTTCCGCCATCTTTCGTCTGCAAAATATAAGCAGGAGAATCAATTCCTAAAGCCAAATAATTATCTTTTCCTAAAACCTCTACATCTCTAAAATCTCTATTCTCTACAACTTTCGGATTAATCCAACTAAATGTTTTTCCTCCATCTGTCGTTCTACCAATTGTATTTTTTGAGCCAGAAACGATAAACGTTTTTGCATCCTGAAACGCCAAACCTCGGTAACTAACAGACGAATTTTCCTCATTAATCACTTGATAGGTTTGCGCAAAAGACAAACTCGATAACAATAGGACGAAATATTTCATTTTTTTTATAAATTTTAGATTCTACATTTTATATAAAACTATTTTATCTCGGCGAATCAACCAAATATTTTTTAAGTTTGTGTTTTACATCAAATAAAATGAAACGATATACATTCTCAACATTACTATTAAGCCTTACCTTAACGTGTTTTAATCCAATCAATCATACGGTTTATGGACAAAATACGTCAAAAAATAGTTCGAAAAACTTACAGATTAATGAAAAAACATTAAGCGATATTTTGGAGAAAAATAAAGCTTTTTACAAAGAAGGAAAAGTTGCCGATTATATTCCAGAATTAGGAAAAATGCAAGCAGATAAAATTACTTTTTCTGTAGTTAATGAGAATGGTAAAGTGATAAATGTTGGCGATGTCAACCAAAAATTTACGATTCAAAGTATCTCAAAAATCATTGCATTAATGATTGCTGTTACGGAAAAAGGTGAGAAAAATGTATTTTCTAAAATAGGTTATTTCGGAACGGATAAACCATTTAATCACTACGCAAATCTTGAAACGACAGGAAAACCTCTTAATCCGATGATGAATGCAGGTGCGATTTTAACAACTTCTATGATTGAGGGTGAAGGTGAAATTCCTTTCAAAAAAATCCTTGAAATGGTTCGTTACATCACCAAAAATAATTCGATAGATTATAGTAAATCGGTTTATAATTCTGAAAAAGAAACGGGAAACAAAAATCGTGGAATGTTTTATTTGATGAAAAATAATGGCTTGATTGAAGGTGATGAAGAAAAGTTGAACAACTATTTCAAACAATGTTCTATCGAAGTAACTGCCGAAGATTTAGCTAAAATTGGTTATTTCTTTGCTCATCAATGCACACGTTTTGATGGTGATACAACGTATAAAAATGCGGAAGTTTCACAATTAATTCAATCTCAAATGTTGACTGCCGGAATGTACGAATTTAGTGGCGAATATTCTCGCACCGTTGGATTACCAAGCAAATCTGGCGTTGGTGGCGGAATTACCGTTTCCGTTCCAAACAAAATTGGTATTGGCGTTTTCAGTCCTGCACTCGACAAACACGGAAATTCTGCGGCTGGTTATCACATGATTTTGGATTTGGTAAAGCAATACAATTTAAGTTTATTTCAATAATTTTTTATGTTCGATTTTAGATTAAAAGTTTTTGATACGGTTGCTAAACGCTTGAATTTCACAAAAGCAGCAAACGAATTAAATATAACACAACCAGCTGTTACAAAACATATTAAAGAAATCGAATTAAATCTTAACATTAAGTTATTCGAGAGAAATGGAACGAAAATAAAATTGACCAAAGCTGGCGAAATTCTATTAAAATATACAGAAGAAATTTTTTCTGTTTATCAAAAAATGGAATTTGAAATTGGTCAATTGCAAGAAAAACAAAAAGGAACTTTGCGTTTGGGTGCGAGCACTACAATTGCGCAATATGTGTTACCTCCTATTTTAGCAGAATTTCGAAAAAGATTTCCTGAAATTCAGTTGAGTTTGGTGATTCAAAATTCGGAAAAAATTGAAGATTTATTAGCAGATCATAAAATTGATGTCGGTTTAATTGAAGCTCAAATCAAAAATAGAACGTTTCATTATTTTCCGTTTATGAAAGATGAAATTGTGTTAGTTTCTCGTCAAAATCATTCTATTTCGACTAAAAACAATATCAAATTAGATGATTTAAAGAATATTCCGTTGGTTTTTCGGGAACCTGGTTCTGGAACTTTAGAAACTATTGATTTGGCTCTAAAATCGAAAAATATAAAGCTAAATGAGCTCAATATAGAAATTCAATTGGGAAGTACTGAAAGTATAAAATCGTATGTACTACATTCTGATGCATTGGCTTTTTTATCGATTCAATCTATTTTACAAGAACTTAAAAATCAAACTTTAACCATAATTGACATTAAAAACCTTGTAATAGAGCGTAATTTCAATTTTATCATTCCAGAAGGTGAACAATCTAAATTGGTGAATTTATTTATTGATTTCTGTAATCGTTATAACTTAAAGTAATAATAGATTACTTTTTATCATTTCTTTTTGAATAATAAGTACAAGAAATTTGTACCATAAAATTATTCAAATCATGAAAATTATACATTCAGAAAAAGGTTTATTTCAACAATTCACTACGCAAAAAGTTATCTTTTTAATATGTGCATTTCTATGTTTAATGCCTTTTATAAGCTCTCCTATCGCATTAGTTTTAGGATTTGCTGTTGCTCAAATATTTGGAAATCCATACGAAATACAATCACGAAAAGTATCAAGCACTTTATTGAAAGTTGCTGTGGTAGGTTTAGGATTCGGAATGAATATCTTTTCGGCTATACAAGCTGGAAAAGAAGGAATTGTATTCACCGTTGTAAGTATTTCTACGTTGATGATTTTAGGATTTTTATTTACCAAACTCTTCAAAATTGAAAAAGCTACAGGATACTTAATATCAGCGGGAACAGCAATTTGCGGTGGAAGTGCAATCGCAGCAATCGCGCCGATTACAAAAGCAAAACCCAATCAAATTTCGGTTGCTTTAGCAGTGGTTTTCACTTTAAATTCAATTGCCTTATTGATTTTTCCACCACTTGGACATTTATTCAACTTATCTCAACACGAATTCGGTTTGTGGTGCGCCATCGCCATTCACGATACAAGTTCAGTCGTTGGAGCAGCAAGTAAATACGGAGAAGAAGCTTTACAAGTCGCTACAACAGTGAAATTAGCGCGTGCACTTTGGATTATTCCATTGTCGTTTTTAACCTTATTGTTTTTCAAAAACACCACATCAAAAATTAATATTCCGTGGTTTATTGGTTTATTTTTAATCGCCATTTGTGTCAATACCTATGTACCTTTTGTTCATCAATTTAGCCCAATTATTATTGATTTATCAAAAGCTGCACTTACGCTTACATTATTCTTAATCGGAACAAGTTTATCATTCAAAATGATAAAAAATATCGGTTACAAACCACTATTAATGGCTATTATTTTATGGGTAATTATTGGAGTTGGAAGTTTAATTATGATTATGAATTTAGCTTAAAATCGTTCTGATTTCTATATTTGTTGCTATCTTTAGAACAAGAAAATTTATAATGAATCATAGATTATTAAAAAATATTGCACTCGGAATTGGATTTTCAATTTCGAGTTTTGTTTCTGCACAAACCTATACTTTAAAATTCAAAACGAATTACGGAAAATTTGATGTGATGTTATACGATTTCACACCAAAACATCGCGATTTGATTTTGAGTGAAATTAATAAAGGAACTTATACAAATGCGCAATTTAACAGAATTGTGAAAGATTTTGTGATTCAAGGAGGAGAATTAGATGACCCTATTTTGGCACGAGAAGCCGAACATCCAGAACAAAAACCGATTCGTTTAGCACCAGAATTTAATCCGAAAGCTTTTCATAAAATGGGTGCTCTAGGCGCTGGTCGAGATGGAAATAAAGAGAAAGCATCGTATTACAATCAAATTTATTTTGTTGTTGGAAAGAGAATTACAGAAGAAGAATTAGATAACTTAGAAGCTAAAAAAGGAATCAAATTTACAGCAGAACAACGCGCTGAGTATTTGAAAAATGGTGGTCAGCCTCGTTTAGATCATGATTTTACAGTTTTTGGAGAAATTACAAAAGGCTTAGACAAAGTCATGAAAATTAGTAATGTTGAAACGAAAAACGAATTACCATTAGAACCTGTTATTTTTTCAATCAAAGTGAAAAAGAAAAAAACGCCTACGAAATATAACAAAACAAGTGTTTCTTTGGGCGGTACAGCGATTGGTTTTTAATTATTATTTTTGTACCTCAATTATAAATTATGCAACCATCAATTTTATTAACGACTTTAAACGCAAAATATATTCATCTCAATTTGGCGATTCGTATTTTGTACGATTTGAATCATCATCGAGGAAATATTTTTTGGAAAGAATTCACGATTAAATCTGACTTTGATGAAGTTGCAGAAAAATGTGCTAAATACGATATTATCTGTTTTAGTTGCTACATTTGGAATATTACGCAGACGTTAGAAGTTTGTAAACGTATCAAACAAATTTCTCCTGAAACTAAAATTTTGTTGGGAGGACCAGAAGTTAGTTACGAATATGATGATGTGATTGCAAATAATTATATCGACTATATTATTGTAGGTGAAGGAGAAATTCCGTTCGAAGAATTTGTTGCTAACTATCCATCAATAGAAAATGTACCGAATTTAGTTTACAAGAAAGAGAACAAAGTTGTTTTCAATGCGCAAAATATTCAGTTTGATATCAAACGATTAAAAGGTAGAAATCCTTATCAATACGATAATCCAGCGGATTTGGAAAAGAAGGTTTGTTACATCGAAACTTCTCGTGGATGTCCTTATAAATGTGAGTTTTGCTTGGCAAGTTTAGACAATAAAATGCGCTATTTGCCGATGGAAACCATCAAAGAAAATTTGTTGTATTTGATGAAACATGGGAAAACTATCAAATTTTTGGATCGTACATTTAACATAAAACGTGATTTTACAATTGAATTGTTTCAATTTATTTTGGATCATTATCGTGAAGGAAATGTTTTTCAGTTCGAGATTACAGCCGATATTGTTCATCCAGATATTATTAAATTCATCAACGAAAAAGTTCCGAAAAATCTTTTTCGTTTCGAAATTGGGATTCAAACCGTTAATCAACAAAGTAATCGAGAGGTTTCGCGCAAACAAAATTTTGAGAAAACATCAAATGTCATCAATCAATTAAAAGACAGAATTGAAATGCATTTGGATTTGATTGTTGGTTTGCCTTTAGAGTATATTGATGATTTGAAGTTTAGTTTCGAAGAAACTTTCAAGCTTTATCCACCCGAATTACAATTAGGTTTTTTGAAATTTTTGAAAGGAACGCCAGTTCGTCAAAAATACGAGAATTATGGCTATCATTTTGATCAATTACCTCCGTATCAAATTATAAAAAGTGATTTTTTAAGTGAAAAAGATTTAGAAAATATTACGGCTTTAGAAAATGCTTTGGAGATTTATTGGAACAAACCAAGAACACCCGAAACGTTGAAATATATTGCACAAAAGTATTCTATTTTTGATTTTTTAATGGGATTAGGACAATATTTTGAGCAACATCATTTGTTCCACAAACATACATTGAATGATGTTTTTCAGACGATATTTGATTTTGCAAAAACATTTACAAACGATAAAATTGTGTTAGAATTGATCGCGATTGATTATTATAGTTTTCATAAATCAAAGCCAAAAGATTTGTTTGAAATGGAACAAAAAATAGAAGAAGATTTGAGTGAACTTGCCTCGCATCCGAAAAGTAAATTCGTTTCGATTCCGATTTCATTTGATTATCAAATTTGGAAAGACGAAGATCGTATCGAAAAAACAACAGAAAATTGGTTAATCGAATTTGTAGGAACTTCACATAATATTATTCATTGCGAAGTGTTTGAATAACAAAAAAGATGTCTTTGCAGACATCTTTTTGATTTTTATAAAATCCCCATCAATTCTACTTCGAAAATCATAGTAGAATAAGGTCCTAATTCTTTAGAAATTTCACGATCTTTGTAACCTATTTCTGGTTTAACAACGAACCTAAATTTGCTTCCGACAGGCATTAATTGCACTCCTTCTGCCCAACCTTTTATTACATTTTCCAAAGGAAAAGCAGCAGGTTTCTTGCGTAGAACCGAACTATCAAAAACTTCTCCATTGATATTTGTTCCATGATAATGACACAAAACGGTATCTGACAAAGTTGGTTTCACTCCTTCTCCCATTGTGATTACTTCGTACAATAATCCACTTTCGGTTTCGGTTACACCTTCTTTCAATTTATACTCTTCTCGAAAAGCTAAACCTTCAGTTTTGTTCTTTTCAATCAATTCTTGTTTACGTTTTAATAATAATTCAGCTACTCCCATAGCGCAAATTTAAAAGGAAAATTTTTAATTATAGTATATTAATCGTTACTACAAATTAGTTTACTTTTAAAGAAACAATACAACTAAATGAAAAAGACAATTTTCACATTACTTTTTACTATTATTTCAATTGTAATTTTCGGGCAGAATATGGTAAAAGAGATTCCATTTCAATTAACAAAATACAATAATATTTTAGTGCCAGTTATCATCAATCAAAAAGATACGGTGCAATTGATGTTACATACAGGTTCTGATTATATTACGATTATTGAAGATTCATATAAAAAAATGAAATCGATTTCGATTTCTGATACTTTAAACAATGTGACATCTTGGGTGGGATATTCGGATATGAAAATGAGTCAAAACAATGTAATTAAATTTGGTAATGAAGGGTTTAGCAAAATTCCGATTTTTATCGATAAACAATCTGGACATGAGAGTGATGGGAAAATTGGTTTGAAGTTTTTCGAAGGAAAATATTTAGAAATCAATTTTGATGTGAATAAATTATTTGTCTATGATATAGCTCCTAGCAAACTAAAAAAGTATACAAAATTAAATTCGAGATATTCTCAAGAAACGCTGTATATAAAAGCTTTTCCATTCATTGACAAAAAACCGGTTGAAACAGAATTTATGATACACACAGGTTTTTCTGGTGCTTTGATGATTTCAGATGATTTTGCAAAAGAATATAAATTATTAGAAAAATTTGAAATTATTGGAGACTCTAAACTAAGTGATGCTGCTGGAAATGTAATTCTTTCCAAAAAATCAATTTTACCAAATTTCGAATTAGCAAATCAAACATTCAAAAATGTACCTATGTCATTTTTTGATAGCACAATAAAAATTCAACACAAAAATATTATGGGAGGCGATTTGATCAAACGTTTCAATCTAATTCTCAATTCAGAAAAAGATATTTTATATGTAAAGAAAAGTAAATATTATAAAGATGAGTATTTTAAATTGTAAAACTATAAAAATTAATTCTTAATCTCAATGTAGCCCTCGTCAATTAATAAAGAATTGTCATCAATTTGCTTAAAATTCAATAATGAGATTGGTAAAGAATCTACCAAAACAATATTTTTAGCACTGACTTTATATAAATCTGAACCCAATGGTAATTCAGCCCATTCTTTGGTAAGATGATAACCACTTTGTATTATTTTATCTTTTACTTCAATTATCATTAAATCATGAAAGTCCTTGAATTTTCCAGTAAATGATTCTCCTTTAAATTGAGCAACAAAATGATAAACAGTATTTTTTCCTTTCTTTACTTTTAATTTATTATCTTGAAAATCATTATAACATTCAAAATTCATTGAATTCAAACATTTTATTGAAGCAAAATCAATTTCCGAATTATCTTCTTTTGCAATCAATTTATAAACCTTTGTTTTTGGAGTATATTTAATCTTTACAGTTGCATTAAGTTTATTTTAATGCAAATCTTTTGAATTAATGAAAAGAACTTCTTCAATTAAATCTGGATTTTCATCTAAATAATTAAAAACTTCACTTACATAAATACTATCACTCTTAGAAAAGTATTTATCATTTATAATAAACTTCCCGTAATTCGTACTAAGATGTTTTAAGTCATTCTGACTAAATCCATATATACTTAAAAATAAACTAAGAAGTAATAAATATTTCATGAGTTTTCATTTTTAACTAATTTATAGAAAATTTATAAATCATTAGTGATCTTTACTATAAAAAAATCCACTTCAAATGAAGTGGATTTCTTATATAAACTACAGTTGTCTTTTATTTTGCTTTGAATTTGTTAATCGCGTTAATCGTAAATTCCGATAAAACTAATTCACCCGAAATTTTTGCACGATCAATTAATAATTCGTCCCAATTTTCTGTTCCTTCCCACGCAACACGTTTTAAATATTTCATAGCTTCTGGATTTGAATTGGCTAATTTTTTAGCTAAAATATCGATTCCTTCGTCCATTTCAACTGCATTTGCAAAAACTTCTGCATACAAACCTTTTTCTTTCGCCCAATCAGCTGATTGAAATTCAGTTGCATTAATCGCCATTTGTGTAAAAGCAGAATTTCCAACTTTACGTTCTACTGCTGGTCCAACTACAAATGGTCCGATACCTACAGCCAATTCTGATAATTTTACAGATGCAAATTCTGTTGCAAAAGTATAATCTGCTGCCGATGCAATTCCAACACCACCGCCAACTGCTTTTCCCTGAATACGAGCTAAAACAAATTTTGGTGCTTTGCGAATCGCATTAATAACGTGTGCAAATCCAGAGAAAAATTCTAATCCTGTTTCACGATCTTTGATTGAAATTAATTCGTCAAAAGATGCACCAGCACAAAATGTTCTATCTCCAGCACTTCTCAAAACAATAACTTTTACTTCGTCATCGTTTCCTAATTTTTCAATTTCAGTTGCTAAATTTCTTAATTGAGAACCTGGCATTGAATTACTTTGTGGATGAAAGAATTCAATTGTACCAATTCCGTTTTGTATATCTGATTTTACGTAAGCTTTCATAGTAATTTGAATATATGTTAATGTGATAATTTGAAAATTATTAGCTAATTAACAAATTATCACATTATCTAAATAAATTAATCTTGATTTAATTTTTTAACCATTGTTAAGATCGTTGCAATACCAACTGTTTCTCCTGTTTCGTCGTAAATATCAACCAACCAACGAACAATTCCTTTTGCCACATCGTTTTCGTCTTTTTTCTCTTGATCGATTTTTTCTTTACATGTAAAACGAACTCCAATTGTAGAACCTGGATAAACAGGCTTCACAAAACGACATTCATCTAAACCATAGTTTAACAAAACAGGACCTTTTTTAGCTAAAACGAATAAACCAGCTGCTTTAGATAATAAATAGTATCCGTGTGCAACATTACGTTCAAAAATAGTTCCTTCCAAAGAAGTTGCATCAACGTGAGCATAGAAATTATCGCCAGATAAAGCTGCAAATGCATTAATATCTGATTGTTGAATCGTATGTTTCGCTGTGATTAATGTATCACCAACTTTTACTTCTTCAAAATATTTCGCGAATGGATGTTTATCTTCTTCGATGTAATCTGCTCCGTATTGATATTGTTGTGTAACAGCCGTTAATTTATTTGGAGAACCTTGGACTGCTGTACGTTGCATATAGTGTAATACACCACGTTTTCCTCCCATTTCTTCACCTCCACCTGCACGACCTGGACCTCCGTGAACTAATAATGGAAGTGGTGATCCGTGACCTGTCGATTCTTTGATACATTCAGCATCTAAAATAACAATACGCCCGTGTAATGAACCTGCGTTTAATACAAATTCTGTTGCGATATCATTATCAGCAGTAACAATCGAACAAACTAATGAACCTTTCCCCATACGCACTAACTCAATTGCTTCAGCAGTTCCATTATAAGGAATAATCGTAGAAACTGGTCCAAAAGCTTCAATATTGTGAACATCAGTTTTATTGAATGGATCGTTGTTTAAAAATAAAATTGGAGAAATGAAAGAACCTTTGTTTTTATCAGCACCTTTCACTTCGAAATTATCTAAGTTTCCAAAAATAATTTCTTGCGATTTAGCTAATTCTTCTACTTTCTCACGAACTTCTTTAACTTGCGCTGCTCCCGCCAAAGCTCCCATACGAACACCTTCCACATTTGGGTCTCCAATTGTAGTCGTTGCCAAACGTTGTCCTAAAGCAATTTGTACATCCTCAACCAAATGAGCTGGAACTAACGCACGACGAACCGCAGTACACTTTTGCCCTGCTTTTGTTGTCATTTCACGCGTAACCTCTTTAATGAAAATATCAAATTCTGCTGATCCAACTTGTACATCTTCTCCTAAAACACAAGCGTTCAAAGAGTCAGCTTCTAAGTTGAATGGAACACCTTCTGAAGTAATTCTTGGGTGAGCTTTTAACATTTGTCCTGTCCAAGCAGAACCTGTAAAAGTTATAACATCTTCTGACTCTACACTATCTAAAATTCCGTTTGCAGAACCTGTGATTAATTGTAAAGCTCCGTCAGGTAAAATTCCAGATTCGATAATTGCACGAACAACAGTTTCCGTTAAGAAAGATGTGATTGTCGCAGGTTTTACGATAGCTGGAACTCCAGCCAATAAGTTAACGGCAACTTTTTCTAACATTCCCCAAACTGGAAAATTGAAGGCATTGATATGTATTGCAACACCTCGTTTTGGTGTTAAAATATGTGTACCTAAGAATGTTCCGTTTTTTGATAATTTATGCGTTTCTCCTTCCACATAAAATGGTTGATCTCCGAATTGACGACGTAAAGATGCATTGGCAAATAAGTTTCCAATTCCTCCTTCGATATCAACCCAAGAATCAGCACGTGTTGCTCCTGTTGCCCAAGAAACTGTGTAAAATTCTTCTTTACGATCCATTAAGTATAAGGCTAATTTTTTCAACATTAAACCTCTTTCTTGGAACGTCATTTTACGTAAAACTGGTCCACCAACTGTACGTGCATAATCCATCATCGCACCGAAATCTAATCCAGCTGATGATGCAGTTCCTATTTCTTCGCCATTGATGGCGTTATATAACATTTGCCCTTCAGACGAACCTTTTGTCCATTGTCCTAAAGCATAATTTTCTAATTGTTTAGCCATTTTTATGTTGTTTGTGTATTTTTTTTTAAGTTATAAGTCGTAAGATTAAGTTATAAGTTTTTGTCATTCTGAGTTTATCTCAGAATCTCATTAAGTTAGTGTGATACTGAAACAAGTTCGGTATGACAACTGTTTCTGTCAATCTGAGTTTATCGAAGAATTTTTCTGAAAAGATACTTCGACAGGCTCAGTATGACATTTTACATCATACTTTTTACATTTTACTTACTTTCGTTCCAAGTCTTGTAATTACTCGCCATTGACTCGTAATAATAATCCGGAACTTCGGTTAATGGTTCGCAAGGTTTCAAACTTTCATGACAATCACTTGGTAATTGCATATATTGTTGAGTTCCTTGATCTTTCCATTCTATCATTTGATCCGAAACTTGTTTTACGATTTTGGCAGGATTTCCAACCACAACACTTCTTGTCGGAATATGCGTATCAGCTTTTATAAATGTTAAAGCACCAACGATACATTCGTCCTCCACTACAACATTATCCATTACAACGGCATTCATCCCTACCATACAATTACGACCAATTGTTGCGCCGTGAATAATTGCTCCGTGACCAATATGTGCTTTTTCTTTTAATCGAACAGTAGTTCCCGGAAACATATGAATCGTACAATTTTCTTGTACATTACAATTATCTTCGATAATAATTTGTCCCCAATCACCACGTAATGCACAACCTGGACCGATATATACATCTTTCCCGATAATCACATTTCCTGTTACCACTGCCTGTGGATGAATAAAAGCTGTTGGATGAACAACGGGTTTATATCCTTTGAATTCGTAAATCATAATTTATAGATTTGAGATAGTAGTATTGAGTAATGAGATTTTGTTTAATTGTCATCCTGAATTCATTTCAGAATCTCATTAAATTGATATGATGATGAAACAAGTTCAACATTTCTAAGATCTAATTTCTCAATACTAAAATCTATTTTATGCTCTTTCAATAATTACGGCATAACCTTGTCCTAAACCTATACACATTGTAACTAATGCATAACGTTTTCCTGTAGCTTGTAATTCGTAAGCCGCAGAATTTAAGATACGTGCTCCTGACATTCCAAGTGGATGTCCTAAAGCAATTGCACCTCCATTAGGGTTAATACGAGCATCGTTATCAGCTAAACCTAATGCACGTGTACATGCTAAAGATTGTGCTGCGAAAGCTTCATTTAATTCTATGATATCAATGTCATTCATTGTTAAACCAGCTTTTTCTAATGCAATTTTCGTTGCATTCACTGGTCCAATTCCCATGATACGAGGCTCGACACCTGCAACACCAGAAGAAACGATTCTTGCCATTGGCGTTAAACCAAAATCTTTGATTGCTTGTTCAGAAGCTAAAATATTAGCAGCCGCACCATCATTAAGACCAGAGGCATTACCAGCAGTTACTGTACCATCTGCTTTGAAAGCTGGACGTAACTTTGATAAAATCTCCATAGTTGTATTATTCTTTGGGAATTCATCAGTATCAAAAATGATTGCATCACCTTTACGTTGTGGAATAACAACAGGAACAATCTCTTTCGCTAAACGACCATTCGCTTGTGCAGCAGCCGTTTTTTGTTGCGACCATTCCGCAAATAAATCTTGATCTTCACGCGAAATATTATCACGCTCCGCTAAATTTTCTGCTGTATTTCCCATTCCATCAACACCCCACATTTCTTTCATTTTAGGGTTGATAAAACGCCAACCAAAAGTTGAATCATAAATTTGCGCATCACCACCAAATGGAGAAGCTGATTTAGAAATAACTAAAGGTGCACGAGTCATCGATTCAGCTCCACCAGAAATCATTAATTGAGCATCACCAACTTGAATCGCTCTTGATGCCGCAATTGCTGCTGATAATCCAGACGCACATAAACGATTTACCGTTTCTCCCGGAACTGTATAAGGTAATCCAGATAATAAAGCCAGCATACGAGCTATATTACGGTTATCCTCTCCTGCTTGGTTTGCATTTCCTAAAATAACATCGTAAAATGCAGCTGGATCAATTGACGGATTTCTTTTTAATAATTCGGCGATTACCATTGCCCCCATATCGTCTGGACGAACAGCAGATAATCCACCTTTTAATTTACCAATTGGAGTTCTAACTCCATCTATTATATATGTTTGGTTCATTGTTTTAAAGCTTTATGCCTAAAACTTTATGCTTTAGGCAATTTATAAAATTTACTCTTCAATCAAAGGTTTACCTGTTCTGAAACAAGTTCCTTTAAATAAAGCAATTAACTCATTATTTTGATTCGTAACTTTGATATCGTAAATACCTGTTCTTTTTGTCGAAGAAACTTCTTGCGATTCGATTGTAAATACATCACCTTCGTGTCCAGCTTTCGTAAATGAAATATGAACATCTAAAGCAACTGAAATATTATTGTACATATTGCACGAAAAAGCAAACGCAGAATCTGCCATCGCAAAAGTAACGCCTCCGTGAACAGAACCTACTCCGTTCATCATTTCTGGACGAATTGCTGCTTGTAATTTTGCATATCCTTCTCTAACTTCAATTACTTCTAAACCTAACCATTCACTAAATTTATCGTGATCAAGCATTGCATTTAATAACTTTTGTGGTTCCATGTTTTGATATTTTTTTAGTAGAATGTTTTGTTTTCTTTGACGTAATTTCTGATAATTGGACTTAAACGGTAACGATCTTCATGGTAATAATTGTACAATTTATCTAAATCATTTTGTACATTTTCCAGTCCATATTCATCCGCCCATTTCAATAATCCTTTTGGATAATTTACACCTTTTGTCATCGCCGTATCTAAATCCTCACGGTTTGCAATGTTTAAAAATAAAGCATCAGCTGCTTCGTTGATTAACATCACCAAAACACGTTTGTATATTTTTTCTAATAAAGCTTGATCTTGAGATGGTACTTTTTTCTCCACTCCTTCTGCATAATTGTAAAATCCACGACCAGATTTACGTCCGTAATATCCAGCTTCGAATAAGCGTTTTTGAGAGAAAGATGGTTTAAATCTTGGATCATAAAAGAATGATTCGAAAACCGATTCGGTTACACGATAATTCACATCATGACCAATAAAATCCATTAATTCGAATGGTCCCATACGGAAACCTCCAACAGAAGTCATCGCAAAGTCTATTGTTTCTGCATCTGCAACTCCTTCTTCTAATAAACGAATTGATTCGCTATAAAATGGACGAGCTACACGATTTACAATAAATCCTGGCGTATCTTTCGTAATTACAGGTAATTTACCAACAGATTGAATCAAGGCTTTTACTTCTTCTGCTAAACCTTCTCGCGTTTGTACGGCTGGAATAATCTCTACCAAAGCCATTAAAGGCGCAGGATTAAAAAAGTGAATTCCAATAACACGTTCTGGTTTTGAACACGCAGATGCAATTGATGCGATTGATAATGAAGAAGTGTTTGAAGCTAAAATACATTCGTCAGAAACGAGTTCTTCCACTTGTTTGAAAACTGATTTTTTAATATCTAAATTTTCAATAATTGCTTCAATCATTAAATCAATCGATGCAAAAGCGGTTAAGCTATCTGCATATTCGATATTGTTTTGAATTTCTTGTGCTTTTTCAGCAGTATATTTTTCTTTCGCCACTAACTTCTCGAATGTCTTCGCTAAGTTTTGTTTTGAACGATCTAAAGCTTCTTTATTTGTGTCATATAAAACAACTGGATGACCAGATTGAGCAAAAACTTGTGCAATTCCAGACCCCATTGCTCCTCCACCAATAATTCCTATTTTTTTCATTTCTTACTCGCCTTTAAAAACAGGATTTCTTTTCTCGATAAATGCGTCTACACCTTCTTGATAATCTGATGTATTCCCTGATTTAGCTTGAAATAATCCTTCTTGAATTAATTGTTCTTCGATTGAATTATTAAATGTTTGATTCAATAATTTCTTTGTATAAGCCAAACCTTTTGTTGGAAGATTGGCTAATTTATCAGCAATCTTTGCAACTTCAGCATCGAAAATATCGTCAGCGAAAAACTCATAAATCATTCCGATTTCTTTTGCTTGAGCCGCCGAAACTTTATCTGCAAGCATCATTAAAGCAGTTGCTTTTTGAAGTCCAATTAAACGAGGTAAGAAATAAGTTCCTCCACAATCTGGGATTAAACCAATTTTAGAAAAAGCTTGAATGAAATTTGTCGATTCTTTCGCAACAACAATGTCACAAGCCAAAGCTAAATTTGCTCCCGCACCGGCAGCAACACCGTTTACAGCAGCAACAACTGGTTTGTCCATATTTCTAATTTTAAGAACCAATGGATTGTAATTTTCTTGAACGATTTTATTGAAGTCGATTTCTTTTTCTTCTAAAACTTCTCCTAAATCTTGACCAGCGCAGAATGCTTTTCCCGTTCCAGTTAAAACCACTGCACGAACAGAAACATCTTGAGCTGCAACATCCAAGTGATGTTGAAGAGATTTAATCATTTCCTGATTAAAACTGTTAAAAACAGAAGGACGATTCAACGTAATCGTAGCAATTCCTCCCTCTTGTGTGTATAGGATTGATGTTGAATTTTCCATATTTTTTTAGTGATGACATTTGAAATAATCAAATGGTTCGTGGCAACTATTGCATTGATACATAGCTTTGCAGGCCGTAGAACCAAATTGACTGATAAGTCTGGTATCTGTAGAGCCACATTGTGGACATTCGATATTTTGTTCGTCTGAAAAAAGTGCATCAGACGAAGGATTTTTGGTTGGCGGTGCAATTCCATAAGCCTTCATTTTTTGCTTTCCTTCTTCTGTCATCCAATCAGTTGACCACGAAGGGCTCAACTGATTAATGACATTGATATTTTTGAATCCTTTTTCGATTAATTTTAAACGAACAGAAATTGAAATTGCACTCATAGCAGGACATCCTGAATATGTTGGCGTAATTGTAACATTGACACTTTGTTCGTCAATTAATTCAATTTTACGCACAACACCAAGATCGATTACACTAATCACAGGAATTTCTGGATCAGCGACTTCCTCCATGTATTGCCAAATTTCTTTTTCGGTTACCATTGCGAATTAGGATAAGTTCTTTGTAAATATTGTAAATCTGTTAAGATAAATCCTAAATGCTCTGTATGAACACCTTCTTTACCTCCTTTTTGTACAAAAGCATTTTCTACATCAGCTTCGATTGTAGCTTCGTCTAAAATTGCTTTTACATTTACTAACCAAGTTGCCTGAAATTCTTCTGGACTTGAAATTAATCCTTCTTCAACTAAAGCTTTTTGATAAGGCGCTAATAAAAATGCTTCTTTTACGTAAGGTAAAATATTGTTTACAGCTTCCTGAATTTTATCGTGAGATTCTTGTGTTCCGTCTCCTAAACGAATCATCCATTCTGATGACCATTTTAAGTGATATTTTACCTCTTTCAATGATTTTTCAGCGATGGCTTGTAATTTAAGATCTTTTACTTTCAAAAATTGCTCTAACAATAACGCATGGTAAGAATCGTAAAAGAATTGACGTGCAACTGTGTCTCCGAAATGTCCGTTTGGTAATTCAACCAACAATAAGTTTTTATATTCACGCTCTTCACGTAACATTGCTAACGTATCTTCAGTTGCTCCATTCCCGATCATTTCAGCCGCATAATCATAATAATTAGATGTTTGACCTAATAAATCCAACGCCATATTAGACATTGCAATGTCTTGTTCTAAAATTGGACCATGACCACACCATTCGCATAAACGTTGTGCCAAAATTAGATTTGTATCTGCTAGATGCAAGATAAAATCGATGTAATTTTGATTGTTTTGATAAACTGTACTTGTCATAAATTACATGTTTTTAATTTCTTCTGGTACATCATAAAAAGTTGGATGACGGTAAACTTTGTCTTCTGCAGGATCAAAAAATTGTTCCGCTTCATCAGGATTAGAAGCATGGATATTAGCAGATTCTACCACCCAAATACTTACACCTTCTAAACGACGTGTATATACATCGCGTGCATTTTCTAGTGCCATTGTAGCATCAGCAGCATGTAAGCTCCCAACGTGTTTGTGGTCTAACCCTTGTTTACTTCTAATGAATACTTCCCATAAAGGCCAATCTCTATTTTCCATCTTTTTATGCGTTTTTGCGTTGTTCTTTTTCTAATTCTCTTTGTTTTCTTTTTTCGTGATAAGCTGTTGCAGCATCACGAACCCAAGCTCCTTCGTTGTGTGCGTTACGGCGAGCATCCAAACGTTGTTTGTTACATTTACCGTTTCCTTTCACAACATTCCAGAATTCTTCCCAATCAATTTCTCCGAATTCGTAGTGACCTGTTTCTTCGTTGAATTTTAGATCTGGATCTGGAATAGTTAATCCTAAATATTCAGCTTGAGGAATAGAAATATCTACGAAACGTTGACGTAATTCGTCATTCGAGAAACGTTTAATTCTCCATTTCATTGATAATTCTGAGTTTGATGATTCTTCATCTTTTGGACCAAACATCATTAATGTAGGCCACCACCAACGATTCATTGCATCTTGCAACATCGCTTTTTGTTCTGGTGTTCCTTTTGATAATACCACTAATGCTTCGTAACCTTGTCTTTGGTGGAAAGATTCTTCTTTACAAACACGTACCATTGCGCGAGCATAAGGACCGTAAGAAGTTCTACATAACGGAACTTGATTCAAAATCGCAGCTCCATCTACCAACCAACCAATCATTCCGATATCTGCCCATGTAAGAGTTGGATAATTGAAGATTGATGAATATTTTGCTTTACCTGAATGTAAGTCATTTAAAGTTTGGATACGAGAAACACCTAACGTTTCTGCTGCACAGTATAAGTATAATCCGTGACCAGCTTCGTCTTGAACTTTCGCTAACAAAATTTTCTTTCTATTTAACGAAGGCGCTCTTGTAATCCAGTTTGCTTCTGGCAACATCCCAACAATTTCTGAGTGAGCATGTTGAGAGATTTGTCTAATTAATGTTTTGCGGTATGCGTCTGGCATCCAGTCTTTTGGTTCGATACGAACTTCATTTTCAATCTTATTATCGAAAATTTCTTGAAAATCAATTTCTTTTGCACTCATTTCTAAACGTTTTTAAAGTTGATTATTTGGCATCAAAATCTACCACGACTTCTGCAGAACGAGGGTGCGCTTGACACGCTAATACAAATCCTCTTTCTAATTCATCTGGCTCAAGTGAGTAGTTGATGTCCATTTCTACCTCACCCTTCTCTACTTTACACTTACAAGTTGCGCAAACACCACCTTTACAAGCATAAGGTAAATCAGCTCCGTTTTGTAAAGCCGCATCTAAGATTGTGTCGCCATTGTAACCCAAATCAATCTGTAAAGCTGTTGCATCTAATTTGATGGTAACTTTACTCATTGTGTCATCTGATTGTTTTACAGCTTTTTGACGCTCTACCTTTTTCGCTTCTGCAGATGCACTATAGAATAACTCGAAATGCAAATGTTTTGCATCAACTCCTGCTTCTACAAAAGCGTCACGACCGCTTAAAATCATTTCTTCTGGTCCACAAAGGAAAACTTCGCTTACTTCTTTTGGATCGATGATATTTTGCAAGAAATATTCAATTTTTGCTTTATCAATACGACCACTCAAAATCTCAGCATCAGCCGTTTCGCGACTCAAGATATTGTAAACGCTAATGCGTTCCATGTATCTATTTTTTAATGCTTCAATTTCTTCTTTAAAAATAATCGAACCTTTGTTTCTGTTTCCATATAACAGCACAAATTGACTGTTAGGTTCTGTTTGTAGAACTGTTTTGATAATCGAAAGTACTGGTGTAATTCCTGATCCCGCCACAATTCCTACATATAATTTTTTGTTGTCTTCGTGTACTTCTGTAAAGAAATTTCCTTGTGGAGTCATTACATCAAGAACATCGCCAACTTTGATTGTATCGTTAACAAATGTCGAGAAAATTCCATCCTCAATTTTCTTTACAGCAACTCTTAATTCATTATCCAAAGGACTTGAACAAATTGAGTAAGAACGTCTAATTTCTTCGTTATTGTGAAGATTTTTGAACGTTAAATATTGACCATGTTTGAATTTGAATTCTTGGTTTAATTCTTCTGGCACTTCAAATGTAACGGATACACAATCTGGTGTTTCCTTTTTTACATTTTTAACGCGTAATTGGTGAAAATTTATAGCCATATTATTTTTGAAATCCGTTAATTAATAGTGTCATTAAGTCATTTTCTAATTGCTCTGGTGAGATATCTCGTCCAGGTTTGTACCACAATTCTATCCAACGTAATGATGATAATAAAGTAAATAAAGCAACCGAAACATTCAAGTCTTTAAATTCGCCTGCTGCAATTCCTGCTTTAATAAGATTAGCGATTCTTTTTTCGTATCCTTTTCGAATTGTTTTGTACAATTCTTTTTTCGTATCCGAAAGATTTTTCCAATCATTATTTGCAACAGAAACTTCGTTTGGCTCATCAATAATCATTCTGACGTGTAATTGAATTAAATCTCTCAATTTCTGAACATTTGATTCGTCAGTATCTTCAATCGAACTAATGTGAGAAACATATTGATTGGCAACTTTAAAACAAATCTCTTCTAAAATTTCGTCTTTCGAACGAATGTGATTGTATAAACTTGCCGCTTCCATTCCAACTTTTTCAGCCAGTTCGCGCATTGATGTAGCCGAATATCCTTTTTGTTTAAAGATTAATGCAGCTTCTTGAATAATCAGTTCTTTTTTACTTTGTTTAGGCATATATTTATAAATGTCTGTTATCGATGATTCGGTTTAATTTTCCTCCTTCACTTTTCGGAAGTCCATCAACTTGATACAATTTAACATTCATTCCTAATCCAATATTGTCTCTAATCTTTTTGTGAATGTTAGAGATTAATTTGCAACATGCATGATTAGATTCGTCGTTCAAATTATCACAAGTGAAACCTTGGCTTGCAAAATAGTCAGGATTAATTTCAAATCCAACTTCTACAGCATCCATATTTTTAGGTTTTGTTAAAACTACTTGATAATTTGGTGATAATTCTGGGAATTCTGGAATAAAATCAGCGATTTGCGTGTGAAAGAAATTTACACCTCTAATAATCATCATATCATCTGCACGACCAATAATCGGTCCCATTTTGATATGTGTTCTTTTCTTAGAATGTTCGTACGTAAGGGTTGTAATATCTCCAGTCCAATAACGCACCAATGGTAAAGCTTCTTTTGTTAACGTTGTAATCACTAAAACTCCAGGTTGTCCGTAAGGTACAGGCTCACCTGTTTTCTCGTCTACAATTTCTGGAAAGAAATGATCTTCCCAAATGTAAGATCCTGTTCCTTGCTCTTCGTAATCTTCGTTAGACACACCAGGTCCGATAATTTCGCTCAATCCATAGATATTAGACGCTTTGATGTTTAAACTTCCTTCTACTTCTTGACGTAATGCTTCTGACCAAGGTTCTGATCCTAAAATCGCAAACTTAAGGTTTAAGCTTTCTAACGATTCTCCTCTTTTTTTGATTTCCTCTGCTACTGTTAATGCATACGATGGTGTTGCACAAATAGCATCAGCTTGAAAATCTTTCAACAACATGATTTGTTTTTCAGTATTTCCACCAGAAATAGGAACAACTGTCATTCCTAATTTTTCTGCTCCATAATGTAATCCCAAACCTCCTGTAAACAAACCATAACCATAGGCATTTTGTAATGTCATTCCTGGTTCGCATCCAGAAGCTGCTAAAGAACGTGCTACTACTTCTGAAAATAATTCGATGTCGTTTTTGGTATAACCTACAACAGTTGGTTTTCCTGTTGTGCCGCTTGAACAATGTAAACGGATTACGTTGCTCTTTGGTTCTGCAAATAATCCGAACGGATAGTTCTCTCTTAAATGTGTT
>NZ_DKHL01000046.1:0-34762 GCF_002453775.1 Empedobacter sp. UBA6745 | reverse complement strand
TAGATCTTCAACACCTTTGATGTCTTCTGGCTTTATTCCAGCTGCATCAAATGCTTCTTTGTAAAAAGGTACTCTGTTATACACTTTTTGTAACATGTTTTGAAGTCTTTCGTTTTGAAGAACGCGCAATTTTTCAATTGGCATTTGTTCTATCTCGGGATTAAATATCATAATTTTTGCAGATTTTGATTTTTGATAACAACAAATTTAATCAAAAAATTAACATAAACTAACGAACGTTAGTTTTTTTGGTGTAAAATTTACAATTATAATTAACTATCACACTAATTAATAATATAAAACATTATTAATCAACACCTTTAACTTTTCTGCATTTGGTAACATTTCTGTTTCTAAAGTCGAATTTAATGGAATTGCTGGCATATCTTGCGCTCCTAATACACGAATTGGTGCATCTAAATACTCAAAACACTCTTCATTAATTAAGCCTGAAATGCTCTGTGCAAAAGAGTTTTGCTTCACTTCTTCTGTCAAAACAATACAACGATTATGTTTTTTTACACTATTAAAGATAGTTTCTTCATCTAACGGAACTAATGTTCGTAAATCGATTATTTCGACTTGATTAGGAAAATCTTTCGCAGCTTGTTTTGCCCAATACACTCCCATTCCGTATGTAATAATCGAAACAGAATTATGATTTTGAGAAGATTCAGCCGTTAAAACTTCACGTGCTTTACCAAAAGGCAATACATAATCTTCGTCCGGCTCAACTGTCGCAGCATCTTCTGTTCCTTTTATTTTACTCCAATACAACCCTTTGTGCTCTAGCATTACCACAGGATTTGGATCGTAATAAGCTGCTTTCATCAAACCTTTCAAATCCGCTCCAGTAGATGGATACGCAATTTTAATTCCTTTAATATTCGTCAAAACACTTTCTACAGAACTTGAATGATAAGGGCCTCCACTTCCGTACGCACCAATTGGCACACGTAAAATCATCGAAACAGGCCATTTACCATTCGATAAGTAATTAGAACGCGCTACTTCTGTAAACAATTGATTAAGACCTGGCCAAATATAATCTGCAAATTGCACCTCAACAATTGGTTTTAAGCCAACTGCAGACATTCCAACTGTAGATCCGATTATAAACGCTTCTTGAATTGGTGTATTAAATACACGATTTTTACCATATTGTTTTGCTAAAGTTGCTGCTTCACGAAAAACTCCGCCCAAACGCAATCCTACATCTTGTCCATATAATAAAGCTTCTGGATGTTCTGCCATCAATTCGCGAATCGCAAATAATGCAGAATCTACCATTACTGTTTTTTCTTTTCCTTCTGGTGAACGATTTCCTTTTTCTTCGTTAATCGGTGTTGGCGCAAAAACATGCGTATATAAATCTTCGGGATGAGGATCTTCTGCTTTTAACGCTTCTTGATATTCAGCCTGAACTTGTTCTTTTATCTTATTTTCAATTTCGATTAAATCAATTTCATCGAAACCTTCATTTAATAATGTATCCTTTAATTTTTCGTAAGGATCACGAGATTGTGCTTCCTCTAAATCATCTCTGTACCATTCTTTGCGAACGCCAGATGTATGATGATTCAATAAAGGAACTTTTGCATGAACCAAAATCGGACGACGTTCTGTACGAATAATTTCAATTGCACGTTGAATCGTTTCAAAAGAAGCCAAGAAATCCGTTCCATCAACCACAAAAACCTCTAAACCTTTGAAACCTTTCGCATAATGGGCGATATCCTGCGCACGAATTTCATCTGCCGATGCAGAAATATCCCATTCGTTATCTTGAACCAAATATAAAATTGGCAATTGTTTCAGTGCTGCCATTTGGAAAGCTTCTGCCACTTCGCCTTCTGTACAAGACGCATCTCCTAATGAACAAACCGCAATTGGTTTTACATCTTCGTCACAAAGACCTTCTAATTCTTTGTACTGCATTCCCATCGCAATTCCCGTTGTTGGAATCGCTTGCATTCCCGTTGCACTACTCTGATGTGGAATTTTCGGCATATTATCACGACGCAAACTTGGATGAGAATAATAGGTTCTTCCTCCAGAAAAAATATCGTCGCGTTTTGCTAATAATTGCAGCATCAATTCATAAGGCGTAATTCCGATTGATAGTAACATTGCATCGTCACGGTAATAAGCGCTTAAATAATCTTGTGGTAATAATTGTAATCCTGTTGCAATTTGAATTGCTTCGTGTCCACGCGCTGTTGCGTGTACATATTTGCTTGTTACAGCTTTATTTTCTTCGTATAATTCGGTTAAAGATTTTGCAGTAACCAATAATTCGTATGCTTGTTTAAGTAATGTTCTTGTTGATAATGTGGTTTCCATTCTGATTAAATTTGCGTGTTAACATCCCAATTCTCCATGTAATCTGAAATTCGTTTCAAGAAAACACCTCCCAAAGATCCGTCTATCACACGATGATCAAACGAAAGTGACAAATACATAAATTGTCTTGCTACGATAATATCTCCAAATTCAGTTTCTAAAACCGCAGGTTTTTTCTTGATCACACCAGTCGCTAAAATTGCCACTTCAGGTTGATTGATAATTGGCGTTCCCATCAAATTACCAAAAGTCCCCACATTACTTATTGTGAACGTTCCTCCACGAACATCATCTGGCGAAAGTTTATTATTTCTTGCTTTATCTACAATTGAATTTACACCTTTTGCTAAACCTTCTAAATTTAATTCATTGGCTTGATGAATAACAGGAACAATCAAATTATTGTTTGGTAAAGCCGTTGCAATTCCAATATTTATCTCATTGTGTTTGATTATTTTAGTCTCAGTCTCATCAACTGATACATTAATCATAGGAAAGTCTTTAATTGCTCGTACAACACAATCTACAATTAACGGCGTAAACGTTAATTTCTGTTTGTATTTTGCTTCAAAAGGAGCTTTATTTTCTTCGCGCCATTTCACAAAATTCGTTACATCAGGTTCAACATAAGCCGTCACATGAGGCGAAGTTTGTTTACTCTTTTTCATGTGTTTCGAAATCACTTGACGCATTTTATCCATCTCAATGATTTCATCTTTCGCTCCAAAAGAAGAACTTGAAACTATATTATTTTGACTTAAAGTATTACTTGAATTATTAGTTGTAAATGATTTATTTTGAATATAATTCATTACATCATTTTTCGAAATTCTTCCATCACGTCCAGAACCTTTTATTTGTGAAATATCAGTTGATTGAAGATTTTCTTTTTGAATAATACTTTTTACCAAAGGTGATAAAAATTGATTTGTATCGATTGAATTTATAGTTTGTGAAATTGTAACAGTTTCAATCTTTTTTTCTTCAACATTTTCAGTTTTTTGAGCTGATTGTTGTTGATTTTCTGAAAGCTCAATTAAAGCGAAAACTTCTCCAATTTTTATTTCATCTCCTTCATTAAATCTAAACTCAATAATCTTTCCAGCAGTTGTAGAAGGCACATCAGAATCTACTTTATCCGTCGAAACTTCGGCAATTACCTCATCCTCTTGAATGAAATCGCCAACGTTTTTTGTAAAACGAACTAATTGTACAGACTCAACACTTTCTCCCAATTTTGGAATCGTTAGTTCTATATTCTTCATTTTATTTATTTGCAGTTTTGAGCGTTGAAGATAATGATTTTTTATAAAACTAATGAATGTTAGTTGAAATATTCATTGAAATTTTGCTTTTTTAGTGTAGCTATTACATTATCCAAAACTCAATTCTATTAAAACCTCATCACCAAACCAACTCCTGCTTGATTATTTTGATACACAGGAAAAACCATTGTTGCTATTTTTGACTCTTTATTCTTTGCAGAAAACCAATTGTTAATCGTAGGAAATAACCAATACGCCAATTCCGTCGATAAAATTCCTATTCCCGCTCCAGCAACAACATCTCCAACCCAATGGCGATTGTTGATAACACGATAAACACCTGTAAAAGCTGCCAAAGGATATCCAGCCAAACTCAACCAAAAATTAGAATCTTGATATTCTCGAAACATAAATTGAGCCGTAGAAAACGCATTCGCCGTATGTCCAGAAGGAAAAGAAAGATTGTTTGTACCATCGGGTCTTTCTTCTTGCACAGCGTGCTTTAACCCCATTACCAAACCTGTATTGATGATTTGAGAAGTTGCAAAAATTATTGTACGATCTCGTAAATTATGTTTCCCTTGAACGCCAGCCAAATTCAATCCAAAAACCGCTACTGCAGGTAAATATTGTGTATAATTATCAAATTTATTTCCTTTTGTTTTATCTTCTAAAATTTCGTTTTGAGTAGATTTATTTAAATTATCCAATGCTGGAATTGCCAAACTCAAACTTCCGTATGTAATTAAAGTCGCAGGAATAATCAACTTTTTGTCGTTGAAATGATAAACTTTATCTTCTGGATTAAATGTTTGCTTTGGAATAGAATCAAGTTGAATAGAATCGGTTTTAGTTTGCTGAATTGTATCTTGTGCATTTCCTTTTATCGAAAATATTGAAAGTAATACACAATTCATAACTATCGTTTTTGTTTTAATTTGGTTCATTTTCACATTCATTTTATTGAACAAATGTATTTGAAACCTCCTTACACAAAACTTAATATTTGATTAAGAAAAAAGCCATTAGAAATAATCCAATGGCTTTTAAAAATATCTATTTATAAATTTCCTCGACGTTCTTGTTCTCTTTCTAATGCTTCGAACAATGCTTTGAAATTACCTGCTCCAAACGATTGCGCTCCATGACGCTCGATAATTTCGTAGAATAATGTTGGACGATCTTCGACTGGTTTCGTAAAAATTTGTAACAAATAACCTTCTTCATCACAATCAACCAAAATTCCTAAATCTTGTAACTTCTTAATATCCTCATCAATTTCACCAACGCGCTCTGGAATCATATCGTAATAAGCCTCTGGTGGCGCTGATAAAAACTCAACTCCACGAGATTTAAGTTCTGTCACAGTTTTTACAATATCCTTAGTTGCAACTGCAATATGTTGTACACCTTCTCCTTCGTAAAAATCTAAATATTCTTCTACTTGAGATTTCTTTTGACCTTCTGCAGGCTCATTAATAGGGAATTTTGAATAACCATTTCCGTTACTCATCACTTTCGACATTAATGCTGAATATTCTGTATTGATTTGTTTATCATCAAACGATAAAATATTTACAAATCCCATGACATCTTGGTACCAAGCAACCGCTTCGTTCATACGATTCCAACCCACATTACCAACGCAATGATCCACATACAATAAACCACAATCTGTTGGTTGATATGTTGATTCAGACTTCACATAGCCTGGCATAAAAGGACCTTCATAATTTTTACGCTCAATAAACATATGAATCGTTTCACCATATGTATAAATTCCAGACATTTTTACTTCACCAAACTCATCTGTAATCGTAGTTGGCTCCATATAAGGCTTTCCTCCACGTTTCGTTGTTTGCTCAAAAGCATCATACGCATCATCCACCCAAAGTGCTAAAATTTTAACTCCATCACCATGTTTCATTGCATGTTGACAAATTGGAGAATCAGATTTTAAGCCAGATGTTAAAACTAAACGAATTTTCCCTTGTTGTAAAACATAAGAAGCTCTATCTCTCACTCCAGTTTCTGGGCCAGCATATGCAACTTCTTGAAATCCGAAAGCTGTTTTGTAATAATGTGCAGATTGTTTTGCATTACCAACATAAAATTCGATATAATCTGTTCCATTGATTGGAAGAAAATCTTGTGCTAATGCTATTTTTTCTGCAAATGTTTGTGTACTCATTTTATTGTGTTTTTTATTTTATTGTATTATGTAAAATGTATTGAGTTTTACTGTATATGATTTATTCAGTTTCTCTTGACTTAAAATATTTGATTTTCAATCAAGTTCATAATGACTTTTATAAAACCCTTTCTTAGATTATTCGACAAGCTCAGAATGACAATAAACTTAGAACTTAGAACTTAGAACAAAATTAAAATCTCTTAATAAAGCCAAGATTTATAATAATCTGGATCTTCAATTTCTAACGCTTGTTCAGTTAACATCAATGGTCTGAAAGGATCAATCATTACGGCTAATTCATGTGTTTCTTTCGCTCCAATCGATTTTTCAACTGTACCAGGATGTGGACCATGCGGAATTCCTGCTGGATGTAATGTAATTTGTCCTTTCTCAACCGATTTTCTCGACATAAAATCTCCATCCACATAATATAAAATCTCATCAGAATCTACATTACTATGGTTATAAGGAGCTGGAATCGCATTTGGATGATAATCGAAAAGACGTGGAACAAAACTACAAATCACAAAACCTGCTCCTTCGAAAGTCTGATGAACAGGTGGTGGCTGATGGATACGCCCTGTAATTGGCTCGAAATTATGAATAGAAAAAGCCCATGGATAATGATAACCATCCCAACCTACAAAATCGAAAGGATGAGTTCCATAAACGTAAGGATAAATTAATCCTTCTTTTTTGATCATAATCTTGAAATCTCCGTGTTCATCATTTGTTTCAAGATTTTGAGGACGTTTAATATCACGCTCGCAAAAAGGAGAATGTTCCATTAATTGTCCAAAATGATTGCGATAACGACGAGGTGTTTCAACTGGGCTAAATGATTCTGTAATAAACAATCGGTTATTAGAATCATTAAAATGAAGTTGATAAATAATTCCACGTGGAATCACTAAATAATCTCCATATTCAAATTCAATTTGTCCATAACCAGTTTTTAAAACTCCAGAACCTTCGTGTATAAAAATTACTTCATCCGCCATCGAATTTTTGAAGAAATAATCAGTCATCGATTCTTGTGGCGCAGCCAATGAAATATGCAAATCATTGTTAACCAAAACTGGTACACGAGATTCTAAATAATCTTTGGTAGGTTTTACTTTAAAACCTTTTAAAGAGGTATGTTTTAAATGTTTTGCGCGAGCAATCTTAGGTTCTACCGAATAAGGTTCGCTAATCGCTTTTACCAAAGTTGGCGGATAACAGTGGTAAACATTGGAATACGTACTCGAAAATCCATGCGTAGAAACTAATTCTTCTGCATATAATTCTCCATTTGGTTTTCGGAATACCGTATGTCGCTTTTGTGGGAATTCTCCCAAATGATGATAAAGTGGCATATCGTATTTTGTTTGTTATTTTGATGAAAAGGTAGATAGATGACGAGATTCGTCAACAAATAATCTGCAATATTCTAGTGTGAATATTGAGCAAATACAATTTTGGAAAGTAAAGCAGAAGTTTGCTTATTCATTCCAACAAATAAAGGTTTAATATTTTCCTTAATTTTTTGCATTTCTTTTCTGTGGTTATCTCAAAGATAGAAACATTTTTTGATTGTACAAAATACACTTTAAATATATTATCAACTTTAAGGCACAATACAAATTAAACAAACTCCCTATTTTCAGTGATTGTATAACGTTATTTAGCAAATTAGATTTGTAAGTATAAAAACACAAACATATGGTTCTTTAAAATCATTTGATCAAAATTAATACAAATTCATATTTACCAAAAAAACCTTGAATAATTCAAGGTTTTTTTTATGTTTATACAATTAGTAAAACTGTTTCTTTTAATTTTTCGGCTTGTTTTGAATAGATAAAAATCTCAAAATCAGTTTGTATTTTTTCTTCAAAACTTTGTTTCATTTGTAGATACGAAACTGCTTTTGGACTTTCTTTTAGATGTTCTACAAAATCAACCAACCATTCTCCAATCTCTTTGTCCACAACAATTTCAAGACAATCTTGTTTGGTATGAAATTGTAAAACAGTATTCTCAAAAGTCTTCCCTTTTTTGGTTTTCGTAACAAATTCTATTTGAGGCTTCCCTCCTAACCAAACTACTTTTTGCGTTGGTTTATGCGTTATGAAAGTTTCATTATTTAAAACTGTTTCAATATAATTTGGTTGAATTGACGTTCTCGGAACTTTAAAATCAAACCATTCATTCAGCGACAACTCAAAACCAACACCGTGCATATAGTTAAACAATGATTTCTTTAATCCATACGAAAATTGATCATGAATTAAGCCTGATTTTTCTTCGTGAATCATATCATTATTCGCAAAAGTTCCTAATTCAGTACTGTGATTAATCACTTGATATTTCTCTGGATTCAATCCAACTGGACTATGTGCTGTCATCGCAAATTGATGCCAAAATCCTGATTGAAGAATTCCCAATTCGAACATTTGACGAACCATTTCCAAACTATCAATAGTTTCTTGCTTCGTTTGCGTTGGAAAACCATACATCAAATACGCATGAACCATAATTCCAGCTTCTGTAAAATTGCGATTTACAATGGCAACTTGTTCCACCGTTACACCTTTATCAATCAGTTTTAACAATCGATCCGAAGCCACTTCCAAACCTCCAGAAACCGCAATACAGCCCGAAGCTTTTAGTAATCGACACAAATCGTATGTAAAACTTTTCTCGAATCTTATATTTGTCCACCACGTTACGGTCAATTTTCTTCGAAGAATTTCTAACGCAACTTCTCGCATTAATGCTGGTGGAGCAGCTTCATCCACAAAATGAAAACCTGTATTTTGAGTTCTTTCAATCAACTCTTCCATTCTGTCCACAATTTGTTTTGCTGCAATTGGTTCATAAATTTTGATATAATCTAACGAAATATCACAAAACGTACATTTTCCCCAATAACAACCATGCGCCATCGTCAGCTTATTCCAACGTCCATCACTCCACAAACGATGCATTGGATTAACCACTTCGATGACAGAAATATATTGATCTAATTTGATATCCGTATAATCTGGCGTTCCAACTTCGCTAAATTTATAATCGCGAACAGTTTGATTGTTGATATAAGAAACTTGTTGATTTTGAAGGGCAAAAGTTCTTTTCAAATCAGAAATTTCAACTTCTTGATTGATGTATTTTAACAATTGTTCAGTTGGTGCTTCACCATCATCTAATGTAATAAAATCGAAAAACTCAAATACTCGTAGATCGCTTAAAGAACGTAATTCCGTATTCGGAAAACCACCTCCCATATCCACCACAATTTCAGGATAATTTGCTTTAATATATTGTGCACAACGGAAAGCCGAATATAAATTTCCAGGAAAAGGAACCGAAAAACCAATCATTTTTGGATTCGTTTTCTGAATTAATTTCTCTAATTCCGAAAGTGTTATTTTATCAATATAAGTTGGATCTTTCGCTAATTCTTGATACAATTCATCAAAAGAATTTGCTGATCTTCCCAAACGTTCAGCATAACGAGAAAAACCAAAATTTTCGTCAACCGCTTCAATAATTAAATCGGATAAATCTTCTAAATATAAAGTTGCCAAATGCTTCGCTTTATCTTGAAAAGACATCGAACCAAAGGCCCATTCCAAATCTTCAACCTCAGCAAAACGAGAAGCTTCTGGTAAATATCCATCTTGAACAATAGAATCAGCTAAAGTCGAATTTTTACCTTGTAGAAATCGAATAACAGGATCAATAGTTGCGATATATTCATCGCTTAACATCACCATTCTTTTACTATTATCACCTAATTCAATTTCTTGATTTTGAATAAATTGAAATAAATCAATTAAACCTTTTCTTGAGAATAATTGTAAGATGACATCTAAACCTAAATCAGCTTGAAAAGTTGAATATGAAAGTGTGTTTAGAAATCCTTTTAAATAAACTGTTCCAGGATATGGTGTATTTAATTGCGTAAAAGGTGGTGTGATTAATAAAAGATCCGTTTTCAATCGTTGAAATTTGTTGCAAAAATACGGATTGAAAAAAAATAATTTTAGATTTTTATCAATTATTTTTCAGTTTTATCAGTGCTTCTAAATGGCATTGTTTCAATTTTGAAACTTCCTTCAATCACAGCTTTTTCGAGATTAAGAATTCCTTTCAACGATTCATAATCTACTTTATCTGCATCATCTGTTGGTTTGTGATAATCGTCGTGGCCGCCTGTATGAAAAAATAAAACTGGAATATCTTTCTCATAAAACGAAGTTTGATCCGAGCCGCCTCTACCTTCATAACCTGTATAAAATTTGACAAAATCAGTCGGATTAATTTCGTTAAAAATCGTTTCAAAAGCTGGAGAAGTTCCATAACCTATAATAGAAACACCAGATTCTTTGTTCAAACGACCAATCATATCCATGTTTAACATCCAATGTACTTTCGATAAATCATACGTTGGGTGTTTCACAAAATAACGTGAACCGACCAAACCTAATTCCTCAGCACCAAAAGCAATAAATAAAAAATTAACAGGTTCTGTCACTTTATTTTTACTGTAAAATCTTGCCAATTCTAACAAGCCTGCAACGCCAGAAGCGTTATCATCAGCACCATTGTGAATCATTCCATAGCTATCTTTCGCCAAAGAACTTCCTTGCTTTCCTTCTCCCAAATGATCGTAATGTGCACCAATCACAATCGTTTTATCCGCTTTATTATCTAAAAAAGCAATCACATTTTTTGCAGAACGAATACTGTCAACAACTTTCACTTTTTTCACTTTCGCCTCAAATCCCTGAAAATAACCATCTTCTCCTAAAGGTTGAAGTTTATATTTTTTAAATTCTTTCGCAATATATTTTGCAGCTTTCAAATTTTCTTCACTTCCGGTTCCTCTCCCTTTCATTTTGTCATCTGCCAAAAAATAAACGTGTTTTTTAAGGTTTTTGACTTCAATTTCTTGCGCAAAAGACTTGGTTCCTACAACCAAAGATAAGATGATAACTATTTTTTTCATATTCAATTTCGACTAAGTATACGTCTAACAAAAATAGAAAAATAATCAAGAATATAGTATTGTGCATTTTGAATTAAAATTCGTCAATTCGAGTGATTTTCAGGAATGAAATGAATAAAAATTGTATCGAGAATAGAATTTTATCAACTAAAACCTTTTTCTCGATACAAAATTCTAAACGAATTTCACTCGAAATGACGGTTTTATTATAAGCAAATTAAAAATATACAATAAAGACCATTTTAAAATTTATATTCAAAATTTCGTTTATTATCACTGAAAATCAGGGTGAATAATTCAATAATTGTTAAATTTCAAAAACTTTTTTAAAAATTGATGCAACATTCAAAAACTTACTGCGTCTATACAATAGAAACAACAATGAAACCTTGAAAATTTTGGAGAAAGAAAATTTTTCAATAAATGATAAACAACTATTAGATTGGTGCGAATCTGGTGTAGAGGCTGGTTATACTCAGCTCTATCATCGCTATTCGAAATCAGTTTACAATTCTGTTTATCGTTTGGTGACAGAAGTTTCTGATGCGGAAGATTTGACACAAGAAATTTTTATTTCACTTTTTTCTGATATTCAAAAGTTGAAAAACATCGAGAATTTAGGAGCTTGGTTCAGTAGAGTTGCGATTAATAAATCGATTTCACATTTACGAAAAAACAAAGTTTATTTTTCGGATGTTGAAGGAGCAAATATTATTGATGACAGTGAAGAAAGTTTGGAAGAAAAACAAATGTTGGATGGTAAAATTGAAGAATTGCAACAAACGATTGAAGAATTACCAACGGATACAAGAACAATTGTGAATCTATTTCTGTTCGAAGACATGCCGCAAGAAGACATTGCTCAACTTTTAGGATTGAGCCACAACACGGTGAGAAGTAAATATCATCGTGCAAAAAAGAAAATTTACGAAACCTTACAACAAACCGTTTGCAATGAATGATTCTTTAAAAAAACATATTGATAATAACAGAGAAGCCTTTGAAAACAAAGAACCTTCTGCAGAATTATGGAAAAGAATTCAGGCTGAGATTCCTAAACAGGAAGAAAAAACTTTGGTAATTGAACAACCTAAGAAATGGAGAATTCAGAATTGGAGTATTGCTGCTTCTGCGCTTGTTCTATTGAGTGTTGGTGGATATTTTTTCTTGAAAAATGATGAAGTAAATTCGCCTAAAACAATTGAAGTTGTTAAGGAAAAACAGGTTAAAAAAGTAGAAGAAATTCAGCCAGAAATTATTCATCCAACTGATATTAATACTGAACAAAATGAAAAAGAAATTCAGTTTGTAAGAGTTCAGAAAGAGAAAAATTTCGAAAAAATTGTTCAACCAAAAGAAGAACTAATTGGTATAGATGAAAACCTTAAAAATGAAATTTTAAGTTCATTAAACGATCAAGAATCAACAAGTAATCGTATTAATGCAATTGCAAAAATAGCTGATTTACCAAGTATTGATCACAATTTAAAAGAGAGTTTATACAATTTAGCTTTAAATGACAACAATACAATTGTGCGACTAAATGCACTCGAAGCGCTTGCTTCAAAATTACCTAAATCAGACGTTTCAAAAGAGTTAACAGACATTTTTATGAAGCAAGATGATCCGATGGTACAAATGGAATTAATAGGAATGATTGCGCATATCAATAACGATCAAATCGATTTGAAATTAACAAATAAATTACAAGAAATGGTTTTGGATCCTACAACAAAAACGTTTGTGAAAGACGAAGCGTACGCGGTTCTTTTTAGAAAATAATAATTAACAAAAAATCAAAAAATGATAAGAAAAATATTTTTGGTAGCTACATCTGTTATGATGATGTCTACGTACACTTTTGCACAAAATGAATCGAAAAGTGCGAATGAAGATAATTCGAAAACGTACAAATTAGCTGTAAATAAAGGAAAACTGAACCTTGATCTTGGACGTGTAACAGTCGAAGGTTACAACGGAAACGAAATTGTTTTTTCTACAAAAACAAGATCGCGAGATAATGACGAAAGAGCAAAAGGATTGCGATCAATCAACTCATTAGGGCTTGAGGATAACACAGATTTAGGAATAAATGTTGTAGAAAAAAATGGTGTAATTGAGGTAAAACAACTTCAACAAATGACACCTCCAAATGTCAAAATATTAGTTCCAAAAGGTGTGAAAATTTCATTTAACCATCAATCTCAATTTGGAAGTACCATTACATTCAAAAATATCGAAAACGAACTTGAAGCAACTGCAAGTTACAACAATGTAGTGTTAGAAAATGTAACGGGACCTGCAACAATCAACACGATTTATGGTTCTATCGATGCGAAATTTAGTCAAAATGTAAAAGGTCCTTTGTCACTTGTGTCGATCTATGGTCACGTGGATGCTTCAATTCCGAAATCATCTAAGGCAAATGTAAAATTAACGACTTCGTTTGGTGATATTTTGATTGCACCTGAATTATCATTGAAATTAGAAGCGAATAATAGTTCGTCTGATATGATAAAAATTAACAACCAAGCAACTGGTACGTTAAATGGCGGTGGAACAAGTTTCCTTTTCAGATCAGATTATAGTAAAATTTATTTGAGAGCGTTATGAGAACAGTAGTTTTATCCTTAGCAATGGGCTTATTGGCAAATTTATCAATCGCTCAAACAAAAATTCAGAAGAGTTTTTCAGTTGAGAAAGGTCAAGAATTAACATTAAAATTTGATTATCCGCAAATCGTTAAAATCACCACTTGGAAACAAAACGAAGTGAGTATTTCTGGAAATGTAAATATCAATAATGGTAAAAATGACTCGAATTTCAGCTTAACTGAAAGCAAAAACGGTCAAGGAAAAACGATCGAAGGCAAAGTTGTTAACCTAAAAGATATTCCGCATCAAGTGACAGCGACTTTTGGAAGTGAAAAAAAACAATTTCAAACCAAAGAGGATTATCAGAAATATGTTGATGCAAATGACATCAAATCTTCTTCGGTTTCTACAGGAGTACAAATGGATATTGTATTGGAAATTAAAGTTCCTGAACATATGAAAACAACTATCGAATCAACGTATGGAACAATTGAAGTTATTAATTTTGAAGCACCAATTATCGCACAATCAACATATGGAAGTGTGGATGCAACAATGAATGCAAAACAAATTGGAGAAATAAAAGTGGAAACTTTTTTTGGGAAGATGTACACGAATTTAGATTTTGCAATCAAAACTATAAAATCAGATAATTTTCATTCAGTAATTGCGGCAAACGTAGGTAAACAGCCATTGCAAGAATTTTCTTCTAAATATGGAAATATCTATTTGAGAAAATAAATAGTAGATAAATTATAACATTTTTTGAAAGCACAATTGAGGATTCTCAGTTGTGTTTTTCTTTTAGAAAAGATTATTTTTGATAAAAATTAAGCCTTGAATCATTTATTTAAAGTTGCGCTAAATTGGATAAAGAAAGAATCGAAAATGGATTCTTCAACCAGAATTTATACAAAAAGTCATCACATTTCGATTGAAAGAAAACCTGATTTAGAGGTTTCTGCTGCGAAAGCTTTCAAAGGTGATCCAAATTTATACAATCCAGAAGATTTACTTTTGAGTAGTTTGACTTCTTGTCACATGATGTCGTATTTATATTGTTGTATACAACATAAAATTGATGTAATTTCTTACGAAGATCATTCAGAAGCTACACTGCAAGTGAATCCTGATGGAAGCGGAAAGATTATAAAAGTAGATTTATTTCCTAAAATTGTAATTGCAGATTCATCACAAATTGAGTTGGCACTTTCGCTACACAAAAAGGCAAACGAATTGTGCTTTATTGCGAATTCGTGCAATTTTCTTGTATATCATCACGCAAAATGTAGCGCAAAATAAAACGAGCTAAACTCGGTTTTAATAATTTATTATATTTCTAAAAATATCTGAAAAATTATTAATAAAATAATTTTCCTCATAAGACGTAATAAATTCTGGAGATTTAGTTAATGTTGTATTATTTAACTCAAAATTTCTTTGCTGAGAAAATAATAACTCTCTATTTTTTAAATTAAGAACCTGTAAAGCAATGTTATATCTACTTTTACCTTCTTCAGGTAATTTCGCTTTATTAAGACTTAGATAATGAGCTACTTGAATATACGGTTCTACTTTTAACTCTACAATAAATGCATAATCATAGTAAGTATCATGATTTATAAAATTCATAAATTCATCCGACTTATAGTATTTATCGTAAAACTCTAATGAATTAACAATCGTATTTTCATCATTGAATAATCCTTTTACAGATTGGTCAATTTTTTCATGAAGTTTATCTGACCCCTCAGGAAAATCATTTTTTATAATGACATAATTTTTTCGTTCCTCTAAATTAAGCTGAACAGTATTATTTTCATTTAAAGAAACATTTTTTTCGAGACGATTTACATTATACGAATTACACGAAGTAAAAATAATTATTAAAAGTAAAAAGCTATATTTCATAAACATAAATATAGCTTTTTTTATTATTATTTCAATTTCTCTTTCAAGAATTGAGCAGTATACGATTCTTTTACTTTGATAATCTCTTCTGGCGTACCTTCGGCAACCAAATAACCGCCTTTCTTCCCTCCTTCTGGACCAAGATCTATCACCCAATCTGCTACTTTGATAATATCCATATTATGTTCGATCACAAAAACCGAATGTCCCAAATCAATCAAAGCACGTAATGCTTTAATCAATTTCTGAATATCGTGGAAATGCAGACCAGTAGAAGGCTCATCGAAAATAAACAAGGTTTTGTTAGTCGTTTCTCCTTTCGTCAAAAAGAAAGCTAACTTCACACGCTGCGCCTCTCCACCAGAAAGTGTATTCGACGATTGCCCAAGTTTTACATAACCCAAACCAACATCTTGCAATGGTTTTAGTTTTTCGACAATTTTATTTTGTTGATGAGTTGTAAAAAAGTCAATTGCTTCATCAATTGTTAGATTTAAAATATCTGAAATAGATTTTCCTTCGAACTTAACTTCTAAGATTTCTTTCTTGAAACGTTCTCCATGACAATCTTCACAAACCAGCTCAACATCAGCCATAAACTGCATTTCGATGGTAATCGTTCCTTCTCCTTTACATGTATCACAACGTCCTCCATCTACGTTAAACGAAAAATGTTTTGGTTGAAATCCCATCACTTTACTCGCTTTTTGATTAGCAAATAAATTTCGTATATCATCGTAGGCTTTTACGTAAGTCACAGGATTAGAACGCGAAGATTTTCCAATTGGATTTTGATCGATTAACTCAACACCTTCTAATTGTTTCAAATCACCAACTAACTCATCAAAATCACCGATTTTATTTCCAAAAATCTCGAAATGACGCTGAACGGCTGGTGCTAAAATATCTTTCATCAACGTCGATTTTCCTGAACCCGAAACTCCTGTAATCACAGTTAATTCGTTCAAAGGAAATTTAACATCAATATTTTTTAGATTATTTTCTCTTGCTCCAATAATTTTCAAATAATTAGGAGATTTTAGACGTTTTTTAGGAACTTCAATTTCTAATTTTCCGTTCAAATATTTAGATGTTAATGTATCACCTTTTAATAATTCATCATAGGTTCCTTCAAAAACTACTTCACCTCCATTTGTTCCTGCTTCTGGACCAATATCGATGATATAATCAGCAGCTTTCATGATATCTTCATCATGCTCTACCACAATCACTGTATTGCCTAAATTACGTAAACGATGTAAAATCGTAATAAATTTAGCTGTATCACGCGAATGTAAACCAATCGAAGGCTCGTCTAACACATACATCGAACCAACCAAACTACTTCCCAAAGAAGTTGCTAAATTGATACGTTGCGATTCTCCTCCAGACAACGTATTCGAAGCACGATTTAGCGTTAAATATTCTAAACCAACATCTAACAAAAACGTTAAACGCGACTTAATTTCGTATATAATTCGACCCGCAATTTGCTGATCATATTCGTTAAATGTAATACTTGTAAAGAAATCATTCAACTCATTCAAAGGTAAATCAACCAAATCATTAATCGATTTATCCGAAATTTTCACGTAATTCGTTTCCTTACGCAAACGCTTTCCTTTACAAGTTGGACAAGTTGTTTTACCACGATAACGAGACAACATTACACGATATTGAATTTTGTATGTATTCTCCTCAACCATTTTGAAAAAACCGTCTAATCCTTCCCAGTCGTTATCTCCGTGCCACAAATAGTCTTTTTGCTCTTCGGATAACTCAAAATATGGTTTATGAATTGGAAAATCTACTTTTTGAGAAAGTTTGATAAAATGATTTTTCCACTCGCCCATTTTCTCACCTTTCCAAGCTACAACTGCATCTTCGTAGATTGACAACGATTTATTTGGAACGACAAGATTCTCCTCAACTCCGATTACTTTCCCATAACCTTCGCAAGTTGGACAAGCCCCATAAGGATTATTGAAACTAAAGAAATGAATCGTTGGTTCATTGAAAATCAGACCATCTGATTCGAATTTATTAGAAAAATATTTTACCGAATTATCTTCTGCATTTACAATCGCTATTTCTCCTTTTCCTTCGAAAAAAGCTGTCTCGATAGAATCTGCCAAACGATGATAAAAAGATTCTTCATCTTCTGTTGGCAAAGCGATACGATCAATGACAAGATGAACATCATTTTCGGGTTGAGGTTCGAAATTAAATGAAATTAAATCTTCAATTTTCACTTGATTTCCATCGACACTCAAACGTGTAAACCCCTGTTGTTGAAGAATATTCAAATGCTCTGCAAACGAACGTTCCTCTGGCACAACCAATTTTATTTGAAGAATAAATTTAGTTTCAGCCCCAAAAGTTTGTAAATAATCAATCGCATCCGTTACCGAATCTTTTTGAACTAATTCTCCTGTAATCGGCGAATATGTTTTTCCAATTCGTGCGTACAACAACTTTAGATAATCATAAACTTCTGTTGTTGTCCCAACTGTAGAACGTGGATTTGTTGAATTTACTTTTTGCTGAATCGCTATTGCTGGTGCTAT
Source organism: Empedobacter sp. UBA6745 (assembly GCF_002453775.1). Lineage (NCBI taxonomy): Bacteria > Pseudomonadati > Bacteroidota > Flavobacteriia > Flavobacteriales > Weeksellaceae > Empedobacter > Empedobacter sp. UBA6745. The sequence continues at coordinate 16,892 of NZ_DKHL01000046.1, read as the reverse complement.
TCCTTTGATATAATCAACTTGCGGTTTATCTAATTTTCCTAAAAACTGACGTGCATAAGACGACAAACTTTCGACATAACGACGCTGACCTTCCGCATACAGCGTATCAAAAGCCAAAGTAGATTTGCCAGAACCAGACATCCCAGTAATCACGACCAATTTATTTTTTGGAATCGCTAAATCAATGTTTTTTAAGTTGTGCAATTTTGCACCTTTAATCAGAATAAATTCTTTCGGATCAAGTTGATTGATATCTTTTTTCATCGTGGCGCAAAGTTAAGTTATTTTAGAAAGTTAAACTTAATTACCACAGAAATTAGTCATATAAAATATAACGAATAAAAAAGAATAGATTTAGTTAAAATATAAAAGCGCATCAACATGTTGACGCGCTTTTTTCAATAAAAAAATAAAAATTTATTCCTGAAATAACAAATAATTTTCTTCGTTTAACTCTTGGTATCCAACATCGTACACATAAAAAATCGTGCCGTTTTTTGATTCATCTACATTTGTAATGTACTTAAAATCAAAGTTTCTCAAACTCAATTCGGTTTTATTTACCGAACGAATTCCTTCATCTAATAAAGTTTTCAATATACGATTATTCTTTCTTAATCTGTTATTAATATTACGAACAATTTCAACTTTATCTCGATTAAGATTATTATTATAAGAATTACGACAAAAATCATTGCAGAACTTTTTGTCTTTTCGACCAAATAGTGTTTGGTTGCACTGTAGGCATGTATTCATAAGTTAGTTTTAAGGTATGTAAGTACAAATATAAAAAAAAGTTATTGAATTTACAAATAGTTAACGTTATACAGTTACTGTGTTTAAGTAAAGTCATAAATATTTAATAAATGTTTATAATCTTATTTATTATTTTTGTTTAAATTTTATTGATTTTGAAAATTTTAAACAAATTACCCGACCCTTTTATTCTATTTTTATTTCTAGCCATTGTTGTTGCCTATTTTTTCCCTGATATTAGTTTGTGGTCTTACAAAGATTTTAATCTGAACACAGTAATTGATATTGGCGTTATTCTAGTATTCTTTTTTTATGGGTTAAAACTTAATTGGAAAGAAGTTTTCAAGGATTTAGCAAATTGGAAAATGCATGTCTTGATTCAATCTATTACATTTATCTTTTTCCCATTATTAGTCTTGTGTTTTTATCCGTTGGTAAAAAGTTACCCAGTTTATTTTACACTTTATGTCGCAATATTTTATTTAGCCGCGTTACCAAGTACCGTTTCTTCGTCAGTTGTAATGGTTTCGATTGCAAAAGGAAACATACCAAGTGCTATTTTTAATGCAAGTATTTCTGGATTAATAGGTATTGTTGTTACACCACTTTGGATGAGTTTGTTTTTATCAAAAAATAATGGTGAATTTGATTTATTAGCTACTTTTTTGGATTTGGTTCTTAAAATTATTTTACCTGTTTTTGTTGGCGCACTTTTACAACCTTATTTAGGATTCTTTTATAATAAATATAAAAAGCAATTCGGGAATTTAGATAAACTTACCATTGTACTTATTGTTTACAACAGTTTTAGTCATACTTTTTTAGATGGATTATTTACAAAATTAGGCGTTCTTCCGTTGTTGGCTGTTTTCATAATTGTAGTTGCGTTGTTCTTTTTCTTTTTTAATCTTTCAAAATGGATTGCTAAGAAAATGAATTTTAATCGAGAAGATGATATCACCATTCAATTTTGTTCGACAAAAAAATCATTGGTTCATGGCTCGGTAATTGCAGCAGTTATTTTCACGGGAGATATCGGTATTTATTTGATTCCGATTATGCTTTACCACACTTTTCAGTTAATTTATATCAGTTATATCGCCAATCAATATGCTAAAGAAGTTGAATAAAACTTATCGAAGTATCCTTATCTTTCTATTTCAAATTATTTTATTTTCGGTACTATTTTCAATAGAAAGCGTTGAAGATTTTATCGTGAATCATCTTACATTTCCAATTTCAGGATTTATTGCAAAAATCACGAATTCAGTTCATTTTCCTGTTGGAGAATTATTTTATTTAATCATTGGAATAATCGGCTTTGTACTGATTTTTAAATTGATTCGAAGTTTTTTTAAATCAAAAGAAAAAGTTTCGCATTCAATTTATTACATTATGATTTTTGTAAATTGTATTTACTTTATTTACACGTTTGCTTGGGGCGTGATGTACAAAAAAGAAACATTAACAATTGACAAAGAAAAAATCGTTATTCAACCTAAAATTCTGAAAGAAATCTATTGCTACGAACTTGATAAAGCAATATCAGCAAGAAATTTAATCGAACACAATGATTCGACAACCACTATAAAATTCAAATCAGATTTAGAAGAATATAACCAAGAGTTTTTTGCTTTACAATCTCAAGTAAAAAATGTAAAATGGTTGAAAAATTATCGATTATTAAGTGATACACATTACAAATTATCTTGGATTTCGGAAATGCAAAATTATATGGGAATTTTGGGATACTATAATCCTTTTACGGTAGAAGCAAATCTGAATCGATACAATACAAATTTAAAACAACCTGCTACACTTTTTCACGAATATGGGCATCAAATGGGATTTGCATCAGAAAGTGAAGCTAATTTTTTGGCTTATTATTTAGGCACAAAATCTAAAAATCCTGAAATTAATTATTCAGTTTATTACAAAAGTATTTACACACTTTTAGGCGCTATTTACAAATCTGATCCGTATTTTGTAAAAATGGAATTGGATAATATGCATTCTAAAATAAAGCAAGACAGAAAAGCCGAATTAAAACATTATTTGAAATATGAAGGCGCTACGAGCGATACTTTTTCTGAATTAAATAATCAGTTTTTGAAGGCAAATAACCAAGAAGGAACGATAAGTTATAGCAAATATGTCGAATTGATTTACTTGTTATATCAAACAAAAAAAGCAACGAATTAATCGTTGCTTTTCTATTATTGTTAAAGTTCTAATTATTTAAAATTAATTTTTCCGCCAGCTAATTTTTTCTGATTACGCTGCGTAGGATTACCATAAATATCAATCACTCCACCTGCTCTAGTTTTTGCATCTACAGATTTCTCTGCTCTCGCTTCTATTACTCCTCCAGCATTTGTTGTTAAACTTGCTGTATCAGAATTTAATGTTTTCGAATAATATTTTCCTCCAGAATTTGCAATTACAGTCTGAAATTCAGTATCACCAGTTAAAATTACTTCTGCACCAGAATTTATTTTGACTTCTAATTTTGAGGTTTCGATTGGTAATTTGATAGATGAACCTTCGTTAGATGTCAAATACAATGCTTGTGATTTTACGACATCATCAGAATAAATACGAGAACCTTGACTTGCCTGAATTTCGTATAACGATTTGTAATAAACCTTAACCGTTGCTTCTCCTCCTTGCATCAATTTGGTTCCTGTCATTTTCAATTTCAGTTCACCTTTGTTATTTTCAACTTGAACATCGCTCGCATTAACTCCATCTATTTTTACTAAGTTTTCGTTCGAAGAAATTAACTCAACCGGAATTTTATCATAAACTTTTAAGATATTAAAATCTCCAACATTTATCTCTTCTTGCGCAAACGCAAAAGTTGAACAAAATATAGCGGCTGCTGACAATACGATATTTTTCATAAAAAAAGTTTTCTAATTTGATTTGAAATTACACAAAATTTAAACCAAAAAAGAAAACTTAAGTTATTTTTAAGATATATTGTAAGAATTATTTCGCTCCTTCAGCTGTTAATTCTGCAATACGTACAATAATTTCTGTCGCTTTTTCCATAGATTCTACTGGAACATATTCGTAAGGTCCGTGGAAATTGTGACCTCCAGCAAAGATATTAGGACAAGGTAATCCCATAAAAGATAAACGAGCTCCGTCTGTACCACCACGAATTGGTTTGATATTTGGCGTAACTCCACAATCTTTCAAAGCTTGTTCTGCGATTTCAACTGATTGAAATTTCTCTTTTACTTTCTCAATCATATTAAAATATTGATCAGAAACTTCTGCTGTAATTACTTCATGATCAAAACGCTCTTGAATATCAGCAGCAATTTGTAAAAATAAAGCTTTACGCGCTTCATATTGCTCCATATCGTGATCACGGATAATGTACACCATTTTTGCTTCAGATACATTTCCTGTAATTTTAGCTAAATGGAAAAATCCTTCGCGACCATCAGTTAATTCAGGAACTTCGTCGTTTGGTAATTGTGCAGCAAACTCCATTGCAATATTAGATGCATTAATCATCTTATCTTTCGCATAACCTGGGTGAACAGATTTACCTTTGATTGTAACAATACCAGATGCAGCATTAAAGTTTTCGTACTCTAATTCTCCAATTTCAGAACCATCCATTGTATACCCCCATTCAGCTCCAAATTTCTCTACATTAAAAAAATCTGCTCCACGACCAACTTCTTCGTCAGGTGTAAATCCAATAGCGATACGTCCATGTTTAATTTCTGGATGAGCAATCAAATATTCTGCAGCTGTTACAATTTCAGCAACACCAGCTTTATCATCAGCACCTAATAATGTTGTACCATCAGTTGTAATGATTGTTTGACCTTTATATTGAGATAATTCAGGGAATTCGTTTGGTGATAAAATCATTGATTCGTTCAATTTGATATCTCCACCATCGTAATTTTCCCAAATTTGAGGTTGTACATTTTCTCCAGAAAAATCTGGCGATGTATCCATATGAGAAACAAAACCAATAGTAGGCACTTCGTGATCAACTGTAGAAGGAACATATCCAAAAACATACCCGTTTTCATCTATTGAAACATCTTCTAAACCGATTTGTTTTAACTCTTCAACCAAATAATTTGCTAAATCCCATTGACGGTCTGTACTTGGAAATTTATCTAAAAAAGCTTCACTTTCAGTGTAAGTTTTAACATATTTCAAAAAGCGTGTTACCAACTTTTCTCTCCATTCTGTTTGCATTGCGTTTTAATTTTTGTCAAAATTACTAAATTATCTACCTTTAAGGCGCAAATAAACCAAAAAAATGAGTGAGCTAACTTTTAAAATTATTGAATGTCCACGTGATGCGATGCAAGGACGCAAAGATTTTATACCAACTGACAAGAAAATTGATTACTTAAATCGTTTATTGACTGTTGGTTTTGAAGCGATAGATTGTGGAAGTTTTGTTTCGCCAAAAGCGATTCCACAGATGGCGGATACGAAAGAAGTTTTAGATAATATTGATAAAACCAATTCAAAATCGAAATTGTCTGTTGTTGTTGCCAATAAAAGTGGCGCAATAAAAGCTGCTGAACACGAAAAAGTTGATATTATTGGATTTCCTTTTTCTATTTCAGAGAATTTTCAGCAATTCAACACGAATAAAAGTCGTGAAGAAGCATTTGAAATGGTGAAAGAAATCAACCAAATTGCAAATGATAATGGTAAACATATGTTAATTTATTTATCGATGGCGTTTGGAAATCCTTATGGAGAAACTTGGAATGAAGAAATCGTAAAAGAATGGTCGAAAAAAATGGCTGATATCGGAATTTCTTCAATCAATTTATCAGATACAATTGGCGTTGCAGACGAAAAAACAATTGTTGATTTGTTTCAAAATTTGATTCCTCATTATCCAGAAATTGAATTTGGTGCACATTTTCATACCGTTTATACCGAATGGCATTCTAAAGTACAAGCCGCTTATGATAATGGTTGTCGTCGTTTTGATGGTGCTATAAAAGGTTTGGGCGGTTGTCCAATGTCAAAAAGTGATATGGTCGGAAATATGCCAACCGAAAAGTTAATTAGTTTCGCAAATGAGCACAAAGAAAAACATGGTTTGAATCTTTTTGATTTCGAATCTGCTTGGAATGTTTCTTTGCGTACATTTGGCTTAGTTTAATCTTAACAATAAACTAAAAAATCAATTCTTTTGTTAAAGGAAATTAAAATATGTTGGACTTTAACAAAAAAAGTTAAATTTGCTCATCGGTAAGTTTTTTTATCGAGCTTAGAATATTAAAATGAAATTAAAGTATATGAAATTTAAATCGAGTATGATGTTGCTAATTGCAGCATTATTTACGGTAAATACTTTTGCACAAACAGCAAAACCAACACCAAAACGTCTTGCTAAAGTAGATGGTATAGCTGCTGTTGTCGGAGATCAGATTGTTTTAGAGTCTGATGTAGATCGAGATTATTTAATGTCAAAACAACAAGGGATGCAAGTCGAAGACAAATGTGATTTCCTAAACGACATTATGTTAGACAAAATGTTGGTTGATCGTGCAAAACAAGATACTTTAATCAAAGTGACACAAGATGAGGTAACTCGTCAATTAAATAGCCAAATCGAAGGTTGGATTGCTCAAGCTGGAGGAGAAAAACAAATTTTAGACTATTTCGGATTCCGTACAATGGCGGAAATGAAAAACGAAACTAAATATATCGTTGAAGATAATATTTATGCGCGTAACAAAAGAGAAATGGTTGTAAAAGGTGCTGATGCAACACCAGAAGAAGTTCGTATGTTTTTCGAAAAACACCAAGGTGAATTACCAGACGTGAAAGACGAAGTTTCGATTAGCCATATTGTAACTTATCCTGAAGTTTCACAAGAAAATCAACAAAAGATTATCGATCAATTAAAAGAAATCAAAAAAGAAATTGAAGAAGGTGCCTCTTTTGCAACGAAAGCAATTTTATATTCAGAAGATCCAGGTTCCGCAAGTAACGGAGGTGAATACAAAAAAGTTTCTCGTGGTAAAATGGTAAAAGAGTTTGATGCGGTTGCGTTTAACTTACAAGAAGGTGAAATTTCTGATCCATTCAAAACTGATTTTGGATATCATATTATTAAGTTAGAAAAACGTCGTGGACAAGAATTAGATTTGCGTCATATCTTGATTACGTTGAAACCAACGGAAGAAGAAATAAAAAAGANNTATCATGAACCAAAATTCTGGTGACGATCGTTTCGAGAAAATGGCTTTACCTCTACCAATGTTTACAGCGATTGCAACATTGAATGAAGGAGATATTTCTCAAGTTTTCGAAGATGATTTTGATAACAGAAAAGCTTTAAGAATCTTAAAAATCAATAAATTTTATCCAGAGCATAAAATCAATTACCAAGATGATTACTATAGAATTCAAAAATTTGCAGTTCAAGATAAAGAACGTACATTGTTGATGGATTGGGTAAAACGTCAAGTTGGTGATGCTTACATTAAAATTGGAAAAGAATACCAAAGTTGTAATTTCCCGATCGATTGGGAAAAGAAAAACCAAAAATAATAGAACAAAAAACCTCGAGAATTTCTCGAGGTTTTTTTATGTCTAAAAATAAATAATCTTATTTCGCAATCGGAACTTGAGAAGGCCAAATTAATTTACTTGGATCAAACCCTACTTTCTTTGCCGAATCAGAAAATCTGTCTTTTACCTTATCCGAAATCTCTTTCTTACGTGATAGAATCCATAACTTTTTATAATCTTCACTTGCAACTAATACATTATTGTAATCTTTATCAAAATCGATAACATATAATTTCTTTGCAAAAATTGGTAAAAACGTAGTCGAGAACAACCCAACATTTTCGATGTCTTGCGTTGCAATTCCTTCAATCTTTTCCCACCCTTTTTTCTTTGCATTATATCCTCGCACAATTACTTCTAACTGTCCATTTTCTTCGTTCAAATTAAAACGATGCGTCACATTTGTTTGTCCTTTTTGCGCTTTATTTTCTAAACGTGCAATTTCGTACCAACGTCCTAAAAATCCACCTAAATCAAAATTTTGAGCAGGTTTGTATTTTACATTTTTCTTATTGTGATTAACGATATATGCTGTTGTCCCTAACGCCAATGCTGCAAGGGCTAATTTCTTAAAATTCATTTTACTAAAACTTAGGTTGCAAATGTATCAATAATATTAAAGTTGAAAAAATATGATTTTACATTTTGAATTAATTAAAGTTTTATTTAATTTTATTAAAACTAATTTTAATATTATTTAATCTAATGAAAAAACTTCCTGTTATATGCCCCAGTTGTACCGAAGAATTAGCTGTCGAAAAATTAATTTGCAACCATTGCGAAACACAAGTTGTAGGAAACTATGAACTTCCTTTATTTCTGAAACTTACAAATGAAGAACAAGCATTTATTATGCAATTCTTTGTCAATTCAGGAAGTTTAAAAGACATGGCAAAAGAATTTGAAGTCAGCTATCCAACGATGAGAAATAAAGTAGATGATTTGATTAATAAAATAAAAACAATGTCCGATGAATAAAGAATTTTCAGTATCGATGTCGCCATTTTTTAAGGTAACTACATATATATTAATTGTATTTCTAATTTTAATCGGTTTATCTGTAACATATAATGAAAAAAATTTTAACCCTACATTACTTCTCTATTGGGGAATTGTAATTCCAATAATTATTGGATGTTATCTTTTTTCGTTAAATAAAATTAAAGTTGATTTGAATAATATTTATCTTGTTTCAAAAATTAAAACGATAACTATTCCGATAAATGAAGTAAAAATTATTACAAGAAAATCTCAAAATAATTTGATTATTATAGGTGCACGAGGCATTTATGGATTGATGGGAATTTCTATGGATAATTATCGATGCAATATAAAAAATCGTACAAAACTTATTGCGATAGAATTAGAAAATGTAAAATATTTGGTGAGCTGCGACGAGCCTGATGAATTTGTTAACACAATAAATACACTAAAAAATGATAAAGAAACTCCTTAATCCATTTGCATATTTCGATGAAAAAATCTTGTTCATTATTGGGCTATTTTCCCATTTCTTTTTCACATACATCGCTAAAATAACGGAATCTTTTTTCCCTGATTTTTTAAGCATCAAGAAAAATGGAATTTCTTATTCTTATCTCGATTTGTTGTATCAAAACACAAGAAATTTAGCAATTGCAATCCTCCTATTTTACATTTTAGGAAAAATCATCAATAACAGAACACGAATTATAGACATTGTAAACGTCGTTCTAATCTCAAGAATCGCTTATTACATTGTATTCATCACCGATTTTATTCCAATTGTAAACAAAAGTATGGACAAGGTTTTGAAAGGAATTACAGCAAATAATCTCGAAGTTTTGCACGAAGCTTCTACAATGATTGTCATTGTAATTGTAGCTTTTATCGCAATATTTTTCTTGTGTATGATGTTCTATTATTTATACATCGGTTTCAAAACGGTTACAAACATGAAAAGCATCAAACAAGTTCTTGCTTTCATTGCTGTCTTATTATTCATCATTATTTCAACCTCAATATTATCATTATTAATACCACAAAAAATATGAAAAAAGTTTTATTTGTTTTTATAATTATTTGTTCTACAGTTTTTGGTCAATCAACAAATAATTTCACAGAATCAGATATTCAACTTAACGAAAATCAAATTAAATTATTTGGAACATTATGTTTACCTCAAAACGTAAAATCTAAAACAACAATTGTTTTATTAATTTCTGGCTCTGGACCAACGGATAGAAATGGAAATAATAATATGATGATTAATAACTCTTTGAAATATTTAGCTCATAGTTTAGCTGAAAAAGGAATTGCATCTATTCGCTATGACAAAAGAGGAATTGGAGAAAGTTCTATTGCTAATTTGGACGAATCTAAACTTACATTTGATGATTACGTTGAAGACGCAAGTAATTGGGTAACTTTCTTAAAAAAAGATAAAAGATTTAGTTCTATTTCAATAGCTGGACATAGCGAAGGTTCATTAATTGGAATGCTTGCTTCAACAAAAAATGTCGACAAATTCATCTCAGTTTCTGGTCCTGGAGAACCTATCGACCAAATACTTAAGAAACAATTAACTCAACTTCCTGAAAAATTAAAAACTGAATCGTATGCTATTATAGATTCTTTGAAAAATGGAAATACTGTAAATAATATTAATCCTAATTTATCAGCATTATTTCGTAAAAGTGTACAACCTTATTTAATTTCTTGGATTAAATATAATCCTGTAAATGAAATCAATAAATTAACTATTCCTTTTTTAGTGATTCAAGGTGATATGGATATACAAGTTGATACGGACAATGCTAAAAACCTTTCTCCTAAATCTGCTGTTATTATCAAAGGGATGAATCACGTTTTAAAAAACGTTACTTCAAAAGATGATTTATCTTCTTACAATAACCCAAAACTTCCAATAAATACAGAATTAGTCGAAGTCATTTCTAATTTTATCTTCAAAAAATAATCATAAAAGACAAAGCAAATTGCTTTGTCTTTTATAGTTAGTGACTAACAAGCAGTTCCTCCTTCAAAGTTTATAGTTGTAGTTTCTTTATCCGATTTTCGAGTGATTGTCATTGTTCCATTAGCTAAAGCTGAATCAGATTCAATATTTTGTTCTCCAATTTTTGCATGAATTTCGATTATATAATCATCATTTTCTAAACGCAACGTATATCCATTGTCATTTTCAGTAGATTTGGTATCATCATTTTTAGAAGAAAAAACTTCTCTTTTTCCATTAATCGAAATATAATTTACCCAAGTTAACTCGTCTTTAGAGCTTGTTTGTAAATAGATTTCGTCTTTCATTTTACTTCCTTTTTTATAATATTCAGTCACACAACCTACTCCATAATCTGATTCGGAAACCGAAAGTTTATCAACTACAATTTCTTTATTTGAAGGAGTTTTAAGATTAGTTTTGAGCTCTTTTTTCTCGCAAGAGTTCAACATTAGAATTGCAAAAGTTAAAACGAAACATTTTATTAGTTTATACATAATTAGTTTATTAAAAATTATCTCTTTGATTGTTATTTCTTGATCTACATCAATTTAAAAAATCAATTGTATTTCTAAATTTACAATTCTTATTTGTGATTCGTAACAAAAGAGTTTAAAGATTATACAGATTTTTCATAGTATAAGGTTGGTTAGTTTTTTTAACAAAGAGCAGAAGAAATTTTGCTCTTTGTTTTGTATAGTACTAATAATAACAAAAATCCGAGTTGTTGGCTCGGATTTTTGTTATTTATTCTCTAAAACAGTTTCATTCTCTGCTTCAACTTTCTTCTCATATTTTTTTCGGATATACTCTGCTGCCAACGTCACAGCAATCCCTCCAATTATTCCATAAATAGACCTTTTTCCTAGAAATTTAGCAACAGTGACGCCTGTTGTAGCTGCAGTTGTTAAAAGACCTATTTTAGTTCCTTTCTCGGTGTGATTTTTTGTTAATGCTTCTAAAATTTTCATAGCTTTTTATGTTTAGTTTTAGAAATACTAACAATTATCAAACCAATTTTATTTAATAAAATCTACTACTAATTCTTTTGGACGACCTACTACTCCACTTTTTTCATCAGTTACAATCGGGCGTTGAATCAATTTTGGATATTCGACCAAAGCATTCAAAACTTCATCATCAGAAAGTTCTTTTCCTTTGAAATTTGCTTTCCAATCTTCCTCATTTGTACGCACAATATCAATCGGTTTTAAATTTAGTTTAGTCAAAATTTCCTTCAATTCATTTTTCGTTAAAGGTTCTTTCAAATATTCTCTTACTACAAAATCTTTTCCAGATTCTTCTAAAACTTTCATCGCATCTCTGCTTTTCCCACAGCGGGAATTATGTAATATTGTGTACATTTTAATTATCTTTTTTAAAAAAATAAAGTTAATAAAATAAGATTTACAAGTAAGTATCATTAGAAAAAAACAGATAAAAGCTATCAATAAAGTTTTCTAATCATTAAAATCTTTATCTTCTATTCTTAATACTTGTGGATAATTTCCTGCTCCTTTTATTGGTTCGAGAATATAACTTGCTCTTTGAGATTTTGTAGAGGAAACAGTTCTGTAAAAATCAATAGGTTGAAAGAAGTTCTTCGCAAGATAAAATCTTTTTGTAACAATTCCTTTTTCAAGAATTCGATAATCATTATTTTGATAATGATTCATATTTGTAGTTCCTTGACTTATTAATAACGGAAAAATAGTTGTATTCTCTGTATTAATCGTAATATCACAAGGATAGAGTCTTATAAATGAATGATTGTAGGTAAAAGATTTTCCAATATTATTAATCACTACATCACGAACATCTCCAAAATAATCTTGTGTTAAAATTGGAGCTCCAGTAATACTTAATCTATATTCTCTACCTGCACCCGTTGTATAAAACGTTTTCTCATACTTTCCTTCCGAATTTGTAAATACAGAATCGACAATTTTTACAAATTCACCCATTCCCATTACGCCTCCTTTTTTATATTCATTCACGAGAATTCGAACGTTTGCAAAAGGTTTATTTTCTTCGTCTGTTATTTCTCCACTTATTTTAGTCGCAATTCCAGCTTTCAAATTGTATTTATTATCATCATCTTCACATGAGAAACAAACAACAAATAAGGTAAGTAAAAGTAATTTTTTCATTAGAATGTATATGTTTTAAAGTATGTAATAAAAATAGTCGAAAAATATCAAAAGCAGCATTGGATAAATGTTACAAATAGATTAATTTTCTATTATTCCTCTGAGTTCATCGAAGTATAATTACTTGTTTTACAAAATATTATATTTAGGTAAAACATTATAAGACACTATTTTTATCAAACATTTTTGACTGTTCTCTTTTAAAAGTTAAAACTAATTTGTTTCAAGAAACTAAACAAAATCTATTTCATTCAACAACAACTAATATACACAAATTAAAATACTCGCAACAAGCTATAAAAAAAGCTCTTATCAAAGAGCTTTTTGAGTTATTTTTCTTTTAAATAGTTATTTAACAATTTGAAAAAAATTATAATAGCAGTTTTATTAATAATTATCAGCTAGAAAATAAATCTTAGACTTATTCTTTATACATTCTTCACAAAACTTCATCAAATATTCATATTCTTTCCTTACTAAGTTTAATTCTTCATTTTTTTTATCAATCGTAGTTAAATGATTTAAAAACTCATGTATATTTTCAATTAAAACTTCAGAATATACTGCCCATTCCTCATTTTCTCCTACATAATCCCTATCAAAGTATTTATATAGTAAACTATTTGTATTTAAACTTCTAAATTTTTCCCAATGATAATCCACAATATTATTAAACTGATTTGTTGACATTATTATTTTACGCAAGGTTTTATTATTACTATCTTTTTCAGTAAAAATAACTTTACCCAATCCAAATGCAAAACTACGTTGCCAATCAGATAAAAAATTAATTCTATTATTCTCCATTATTAATAAATTTATTCTAGGACGAAACTATTTTAAAAAAAACTATTAACTCTATCATAATAAGTAATGGTGTACAGATTCTCAATTATAATTCATATTAATAATCGATTCTAAACAACATTTTTATATTTCTTTCGTCAATTTATCAAGTTCTTTTAATAATGTTGGGAATCTATATTCTCCAGACATTTTTGAAATGTTTTCCTTTGCTTCCTCAATATCAATTCCAATCGAAGTTATATAAAGTGGTTTCATACTTTTCCCTCTCAATAGTTCTACTTTATTTTCTTTGTTAGACGCAAAGTTTGTTTTTGCCACCCCAATAACGGGGATTTTTCTATTTAGACTTTCGTATAAATGCCCACCTAAACCATATGTATCAAAGTCATCTAAAAAAACGTATCCATCAATTACAATTGCTTTAATAAAATCTAAGTCGAAGTTTTTCAACATACTTAATATACAAGGCAATTCTCTTTTATAGAATTCTCCAGGAATGTATTCTTCTGATATTTCTAATTCTTGGGAATAATGTTTTGAATAATTAGAATCTTCCCAATTATTGAATGTAATTGCAATTGTTTTAGCCTTGTTATCGTAGTAATATGTATCAACAGCTACAAACATTTACGAAAGCCATTTTTTAAATTTTGAGAAAAGGTTTCTATTTTCATTGTTGTTAAATTTTTCATTTTTTTTATTTATTTCTTCAACTAACTGTTGATCAGAAACATTTTCATTGATGTGAACTCTTTTAGGTTCATCTGTTTTAGTATTTGTAATTTTTTCTAATAACTCTTTAGCTTTCTTATAAACTTTAATTTCATTCTCATTTCTGTCATCAACTTGTGTTATTTCTGGAAATAATTCACTACTTAATTTTACAGATTCAGATTCAAAATCGTTCATCACTCCTTGATAAATATTTTTTGACATCTGGATTTCATTAATTTGTTCATAACTAATTCCCATTTGTAGCATATCATTTCCAAATTCTGCTTTAGTAATTTGATTGAAAATAGCTTGAGAAACTCTTGTTTTTGCAGCAGCAATATTTGCTTTTGGTACTAAATAGTTCTCATCCATAGAATTGTAAAACTCCTGCATTGAATTTCTAAGACGTGCATCAATTTTGAAATTTGATATTTCCGAAAGATATACACCTTTACTCATTGCCGTATTGGACAATAAATGAATAAACTCACCTGTTTTATAACCTAAAAAAACCAAAACAGTAGAAAACATCATTGCTTCCATTTGTAAATCAGCTTCAACCAATGTTTTGAAAATCTCTACACCTTCAATAAATTCCTCTTGGTATTTATCAGATTCAAAATCAATATTTTCGTAGTCATCAATTAAATTATCTTTTAAAACATTAACAAATAATTCGTGAATTTTAAATCTCGATTCAGAATAATTTTGAATTATTTCTTCAGTTTTATTTTCTTTGATAAGTTTGATTATTTCAGTCATTTGTTATAAAATTATAATTACAGGTTTATAAATCTAATAGTTATGTAAACATTTTTCTTGTACAACGAAATTCGTGTATTTAACCTTTGATACATTTAACAAATTCACTCTCTCGTTTCGGATATCGGTTTTTGGTTTTTAGTTATTAATGAAATCTAGTTTGAGTTTAGCTATAGTCGTTATTTTATTCTTTCATAAATTCTTCCAAAGATCTATTTTGAGAGTCATAAATTAAAGTAAGATTTAGAGCAAATGCTGGTTGTGTTATATCTATACTCCAATTTTTATTTGTAATATTTAAACTTTTATTTAATTGGTCTATAAAATAAAACCAACCTAGAGTTTCTTCATTTACTTTATATACATTATTATCTGTAATAATTTCAACAACAATTAAATCTGTTGTTAGTAAATCTTTTTTATAAGCAATAATTGACTTAATTTTCTTCCATTGAATCAATTCTGGATTTTCCATTTTATCAATATAAAATCCGTCACCATAAAATTCAAAAACTCCTTCATCATTAAAAAAATCGTAAAAGTTTTGTTTATACAGTTCTTCTTTTTCATTATAGTTCATTAAAATTCTTGTAGTAGGAAAAATTATTTTTAAGATTCCAAGAATTAATCCTATAATTCCAAATATTAAAATTATCCAATTTAAAAATCTTGAATCTTTATTTATAAAATAAAATCCCAAAAAGCTAATGAATATTGAACCAAACAAGAGTTTATATGATTCTTTCACGATATTGTTTTTACGTTACAGCAAATATGACGAAACTTGGTTCTTCTAAAATATAATAAACCTTATGATTAACCAAAACTAAGTAACATCTTTTTCTTTTTAAATTTAATAAATTAAAATAACGATTGCCACTTTGCCTTTACTTGCCATTGCTCCAAACTTATATTAGTGGCTGGCTATTTTATTTACTTGATTTAATAATTCTGATAAATTATCGTATTNNCGTATTTAAAATAATTATGAATAATATTTTTCTCATCTCGTTCATTTAGTTGTCACTAACATAATAGTCCACGAAATTGAATACAAAAATTTAATAAATAATCACAATCAAACCCTTTATTGTAAAACTACAACTCTATAAATTCCCCTCTAATTTCGCTTACGTTATTTCAGAACTTTTACCTCTCCATTTACATATTCATAATCCCAACTAGATTCTGAAATATTTAGAGTAGGTTTCCCTTCTTCGTCATATTCTCTTGTTTGCGTTTTACGGAAGTTATTTTTAGACAAAGATTTATAATACAAGTCTGTAAAAACACCTAAGTTTTGAAATGGGTTTTGCGATTGATCATAATTAGAGAAAGTGGTTACTTTGCGCTCTTTCTTCTTGTAGTTAATATATGGAGGGACACCTTCATCATAAAAATCATAGTCAGCATCTCTGTAAACCAAACTATCTAAATTTCCCTTTGCATTAAAGTGAAAATCTCTACGACTTCTTAAATCATTTGTGTAATAATGGTCGGTCACCAGAAAATCGATGTATTTTATCTGGTTGTTTTCATAAGTATAAACATATTTTTCTGTATAGTTTGGTCTTGCCTTGTAAGTTAAAGTAGCCTCAGAAATTTGTTGACCATTCAACGTNNCGTATATACGTGTGTATCATTTGGATATTGATACCAATCTAATTTAGAAAACTTAGTTAGACTTGCAGTTTTATCTGTGTAGCTAATATTAGTTTCCAATGATTTAGAAAACTTGTAAACGTAGCTTGTATACGGATCTATAATATACCATTCACCAATTCGTTTGGTTACTTTATTGTTTTGATATTCAAATTTTATTGTATCATATCCATTTACAGTAGCTATAAAATAACCTTTTGGATAGGCAGTAAACGAATTATTTTCAACAGGTGTAATGATATCATCTTCATTATTGCACGACCATAATAAAATAAGTGGTAATAAGTAAAGGAATTTTTTCATCGTGTTATTTTTGTTCAGATTATTCAAGATAAATATTGAGTTTATTTCTTTCCCAAATATACCAAAAAAACATAATTAAACCCATTATTGTAAAAACTACAACTCTACAAGTTTCCTCCCACTTTCCTCCCACTTTCATCCGTGTTTTCTTCGACCGTTCT
>NZ_DKHL01000011.1:0-18205 GCF_002453775.1 Empedobacter sp. UBA6745 | reverse complement strand
TTAGTTGTGTGGTTTAAAAAACACACACTAAAACCGAGCCAATAATTTTAGTTATCAATTGTTTATTCGAATAGAGAGTAATATTAAGTTTAAAAATTTCTTTAATGATAGAAAATAATTATTATATTTGAATTGGAAAGTTATATAACATAAATTATTGATATTAAAATGTATTATCCATTATTTCACTATATGATTGTGTATGTAGTTATAAATATTGTAAATACCAAGTTCTAGTTTTGTAAATCTTTTTGATATAATGTATCAATTAACAGATTTTGGATAAATTACAATCTTGAATAGAGTATAAGTTTATTAAAGTGATATTTAATTATAATAAGATTATATAAACACTAAGTAAAGTTTAAGTGTTGATTTATAGTTAAATATAAAAAAATCTTCATATTTCTCAAATAGAGTAATTATAACTCAATATTTAATAAATGCGCAAAAAGTATATATATTATTGCCCAACTATATGTTTTTGTATTCATTAAAATGTTAAATATATTCTAATATGATGGTTATCATTTTATGTATAAATATACATTTTTACTTTTGAAAACCTTTTATTAAGGTATTTATCAACCAATTAAAATTTAAATATGAAAAAAACAAAAGCTTTTTCTTTGCTTTTATTTCTCTCCAAATTTGTTTCTGCTCAAATAGGAATTGGTACAACGGTACCACAGTCATCTCTTGATGTTAATGGAAATATAATGCTTAGAAAAGAACTTAAGGTAGGAGGATCTAAAACTACCGATGGTAATACCGGGAATTACAATGATATTCTTGTTTCTCAAGGGGATGGGGGTGCTCCATTATGGAAAAATGCCAAAGTTGGATTTTATGAAGATGGAGAATATAGAACCACAAGTAGCTTTATTAACACAAGTGAGAATGGGTTGATATTTGATATCAATAGTAACGATGGTATCTTGACAAGTTCTTTAGGAGAACTATTAGTCTCAACTTCATCTAGTTGGAAAGAATTATCACCTGATTTAAGCACAAAATTTACTGTAGACGATCCAAAAAATAAAATCAATATTATGTTTCAGACTGGTATTGAATCTGGGAATATAGGAAATGTTACTGATCAAAACATAAAATTTATGTGTGGTATTTTTATTGATAATGTTTTGGTCGCATTAAGAGCGGATCAAATTGACGGAATTCCTCGTAAAGGAGCCAATAATCAATCTATTTATACGCTAAACTATACGGTAAATAATTTAACGACAGGAGAGCATATACTGAAGGTAGGTTGTAGACGAATTTCTTCTACAACAAGTACTGATGTAAGTTTAGCAATAGGTCAAGGATTAGATAATTCGGTTGCCAATAATTTTATGTTGCAATCTGTACTGAAATTTGATGTGAGTGAATTAGTAAAAGTTACAAGATAATTAAGTATGAAAATATTCAATAAAATACTGCTAATAAATTTAGTATTTATTACTTCTTCTTTATTTGCTCAAGTAGGTGTCAATACCAATACACCAAGAACGACTTTAGATGTTCAGGGAGATTTAGGGATTAGAAGTAAAATCTATTTGGGAGGAGATGAAACGACTATTGGAAAATTAGGAGAAGTAGGATCGGTATTAGTATCTCAAGGAGCAAACCAATCTCCGACGTGGAAAGTTTTGAGACGACCTGAGTTCAAACCTGAAACATATTATCTTATAAACTATGAAGCATCTAGTACTGAAAAGGGATTAACACTCACTAGCGGAGCAACAAATAGAGCATTGTATACAAAAAATATGTCTTTATCTACTTTTTTAGCAGGAGATGGCAGTGGAGGAGAAATTACAGACTTAAGGAAAACATTTAAGGTAAATAATTCTGTTAATAAAATTGGGTTAGTTTTTGAAACGGTGGTTCATATCAACTCAAATGGAAGGAACCAAGGTGTAGACTTTGCGTGTGGTGTATTTGTAGACGATCAATTAAAAGGAGTAAGAACATTTACATTAAATCAACCAACTACTTCTGTAGGACCTTTTTATACATTTACTTTACTTGGTTCCGCCGAGAACCTACCTAAAAAAGAGTATACAGCAAAAGTAGCTTGTAAAAGAAGAGCTTCTATAGGTGGATTCACAAATACTTTTGGAATAGGAAAGGCGGTATATACAAATATTAACGATTTTATGGCGCAGTCAACGTTAAGAATAGAAGTACTAGAAATACCAGATCCTAATAACAACGAACCTGTTTATAACTAACAATTAACCAATTATGAAAAATAAGATATTTATCTTTTTAGTAGCAATTAGTCCAAATTTATTTTCCCAAATAGGAGTTGGGACGACTAAACCTCATACTGATTTGGATATAAATGGAACAACTAATGTATCCAAAGAAATCAGACTCAACGGAACAGATGCAAAAATTGGTGCTGCTGGTAAACAAGGCGATTTAATTTCCGGAAATGCATTAAATAACAATTTTTGGAAGAATTTTGATTTACCTGAGGGTTTTTTGGAAGGAATGGTTTTAACAGGATCATATGTAAATTCAACCATTAATGGCGTAAGTTTTCCTGGACAAGATAAGTCAAGTGAGTTTGCTGTAGCTTATAATAAAGGACAAGCAATGGCTTCACATTGGAAAGAGCTTTCGGATTTAAATCAAAAAATTAAAATTGTGAAATCAGTTAATTTGGTGACGGTTTCTGTGCAAACATTGGTACAAACAGATAATCAGAATAGTAGTTTTGCTTGTGGTATATATTTAGACGATAAATTAGATTTTGTTCGATTAGGTACTGTAAATACGGGGGCAGGTAATTATAGAACATTAAATTTGAATGCAACACTTTTAAATATGGGTCTTGGTGAGCATACAATAAAATTTGCATGTGCTGAAAGAAATATACCAATAGGTACAACTTTAAATATTGGGAAGCCTATTATTACAACCAATCTGAATAACGAAATGGCAAAGACTTCTTCGGTTATTTTAGTTTTAGAAAAGCCATAATTTAAAATATTTATTCAGGTATTATTTTAAAACACTTCTAGATTTTTTAGAAGTGTTTTTTTATATAAATATCTATCAATATTAATCTAATAAATATCAAAAATAAATATAGCTAATAAGATTAATACAAATCTAAAGGATGCTATTGTTTAAATAATAGCATCTATATTTCCTATAAAATACTAAAAAGTATTAGTTAAAACAATAATAGTTTACTGATAAACATAATATAAATTGTAAACTTAACACTAAAGTATTGTTTTATGGAACAAAGTTTTTACTTCAAAGTATTGGATCAAATACAGAATGAAGAAAAAAAAGTAGATTTATTAACTGGAAATGCAATTGATGCTTCATATCAAATGATTACGTTTTTACAGAATTTATTGTATGAAGTAAGGAGCACTTCATCAAAAAAAGGATTTAACAATCAAGAAGAAGAAATATACTTTTTTAAGAAAATTAAACCTCAAATTTTGGGTAAATTAATTTATTACAATAAAATTTACCGAATTGAAACGAACTGTCCTTTTCAAGAAGGTAAAATGTATTACAATTTTTTTTCTAAGCAATTGGTAAATCTCAAACGTGAATTTATGGAACATATATGTAGTTCTGATTTTTACAGGTACTATCGCTCAGGTAGAAAAGACCGAGATGAAACCTATTTTAAGAGAGGAAATATTAATTTTCATGAAGGGCTCAATAGCATAGTATTTGAAATTGATCCTGAGTTTTCCACTTTTTACGACTATAAAATTGCGCGAATTATATCCTCCGAACTCTTATATTCATACCTCATAACCAAAATCAATCTAGATGAAGATTCGGAAAATGGAGTATTAAAATCTGAAAATTCACAGAAAGATTTATCCTGGACAGATAGTAAAAATGCGCTTATCGAATTAATTTATGCACTTTACGCATCTGGAGCAATTTCTCATGGTAAAATTGGAATTAGAAAATTAAGTCTAGTTTTTCAAATTTTATTTAAAATTCCAGTGGGTGATGTTCACCATTCCTTTCATCGCATGAAATCAAGAAGCGGTTCGCGTACTATTTTCTTAGATTATCTCAAACTCTCATTAGAAGAATACATGGATAGAGAAATATAAATTCAATACCCATTTATGCCAATTGGTAAACCTTTTAATAATTGATTTATAACTCAATTTAAATAAAGTTTTCTACTATCAATCAGCATATTTTGCTCTTCTATCTAAAATAAACTCTCTTGCCAATTGGCATTACTTGGCTTTCAAAGCTTTTATTATATTGAATTTTTGTATCAAAATTTATTAATCTTAAAGTTTTTTGATATGAATATTGACCGAATGGAATTTTTAGCGTGGATGGAACGTCTAATGAATCGTCTTGATTTATTGGGAGAAAATATGAATGATTTTCACAAAAATAAAACTTCAGTAGATGGCGAAGAATTATTGGATAATCAGGACGTTTTACAAATGTTGAAGATTAGTAATCGTTCCTTACAGCGATATCGCTCAGATGGGCGGCTTCCTTATTATACCATCAGTGGAAAATTATATTACAAATTATCAGATGTACATGCATTTATTCGAAATAGTTTTAATTCTTCTGCTTCAAAAAGAAAAGCCAATGAATGACAATCATTACCAATAGCTGTCAGATCAAAACTTGTTTTTATCAATCTTTTATTTTCGATTATAAATTTAAAAATCAGATAAAATGAGTGATAATTCAACAGAAAACGTAGAGCAATCAGCACAAATCTCAGATATCCTATTGGTTTTGGATAAGGATAAAATGAAAATTCAAGCAGTAAAAAGTCTTAATGAGAAAGGAGAAATGGAAACTGTAGATCCAACGAAAAAGAATGAAAATCAATTTCTAAGAATTGATAAACATGGTAATTTTTTATCGAACTTCTTTTCAAACTTTTATAGCCAACTAAAGGATCCAACTAATTTCCTTTTTTTCAAAGTACCAGATTCATTAGCAGTTGATAAGGCAAAAGAGATTCAAAATCACTATAAATCTCCACAACCTGAAAATGAGCAAAGTCTCGAACAATATAAAATTAACCCAGACACACATCAACAAAAAAAATCAAAAAACGAAGATAAAATGGAAACAGAAAAAACAGACTATCGTTTTGATCCAGTCCAAATTGATTGGGATACAATGAAAAATTTAGGATTAAGTCAAGAACGATTAGAAAAATTAAATCAATTAGATCCATTATTGAAAGGATATAAAACCAATCAGCTTATCCCAATCAGCATCAATTTTGGTTCAGCAATACTCAGAACAGATGTTAGATTGTCGTTACAACAAGTAGATGATAAAGTTGTACCCGCTTTACATGGTATCCGAAAAGAACCCAATTTAAACTATGAATTTTTTGGACATCAATTTACAGATGAAGATAAGAAAAACCTTTTGAGTACTGGAAATATGGGAAGAGTTGTCGATTTAACGAACACCAAAACAGGAGAGAAAATTCCTTCCATTATCAGTGTAGATCAATTAACAAATGAATTGATTGCCTTAAAAACTGAATTCATTAAAATTCCAGATGAAATAAAAGGAGTTCTATTAAATGAAGAACAAAAACAAACCTTAAAAGAAGGGAAATCGTTGTATTTAGAAGGTATGACTTCTATTAAAGGAACAGAATTTTCAGCAAATGTTCAATTTAATGCAGATAAGCGCTATGTAGAGTTTCAATTTGATAATAAGATTAATAAGGTACAAAATATAAAATCAAATCGAGAAGAATTTAAGAATTTTGAAGCGCCTAAAATTTTTAGAAATAAAGAACTTTCAGAACAACAATATAATGAACTTAAAGATGGAAAAACAGTCTTTATAGATGGTTTAATAGATAAAAAAGGACAGACTTATCAAGGCTACATTTCTTTCAACAAAGAATTAGGAAAAACTCAATTTATATTTCCAAATCAATTAAAAGAGGCTGCACAACCAAATGAAGAACATAAAACGCAAGTTGCTGTAAATTCTGAAGGAAAAACGAATGAATCAACAAAACAAATTAATAAACCTTTGGAATCTAAACAACAATCGCCTAAAGAGAAACAGGCAAAAAATTTTACAGAAAGCCTTCCAAAGACTACTAAATCGAAGAGTCGAAAAGTATAATATAAAGAAATTTATTATGAAAAAAGAGTTGAAAAATCAAACTATTGTAAAAGATGAAATTAACTCTGAAAATAGCGTTAAAGTAGAGAGAGAAGTTTTCATTTCAGCTTTGACGCTTATTTGTCAACGATACTTGGAACAGGTTAATTGTAAAGAAAAAAATATTTATGTGTTAGAGTTGTTGCATACCAAATCTTTTATTCAATTTAAAAGCCAATTAAACCTTGAAGATGAAAAGCAAATAAAACCTGTATTAAAAACAATCCATCGAATAGGAAAAGCTGAAGTGATTGATATTAAGATAGGAAATTGTATAGAAGAACCACCTTTATTATTTAATCGTATTGATTTACAATATGAAGTATATTCAAAATATAATATATCTTTTGAGGAAACGTCAAGAATTACCGAGAAACTTTACGAAAACCAATTTATTACAAATCCTCAAACAGAGAGTGCGTTTATTAACAATCAATTTTGGACTATTGTTCCAAAACTCATCCATGCTTTAAATGAAAGAGAAAACTATAAAAATATTACAAATGAACTTAGGAAAGGTAGCCTAAATAAAAGGATTGTAAATGATGAAAAGGCAAAAGATCAGCATGGAATATTAATTACAGATAAAATACCATCTGCATTATCTGTAAAAGAAAAAATCATTTATAATATGATTGTATTTCGATTTTTGGAAGCAGTATCTCAAGAATCTATAAAAGAAATTGTAATAGTTAACTTGGAAATATTACACTATGAATTCAAGGCCGAATATTGTAGAATTGTAGGTAGTGGCTGGCGATCAATACAGGGAAACTTTTCTAGAGATTTAATTATTTTACCAGAATTACCCTCATTAAAATTGGGAGATGAACTAAAAATAAAACAGTTTTCGATAAACGAAAAGAAAACAAAACCTCCAAAATTATTAGATTTCATAAGTTTATTATTAGAGATGAAAGCTTTAGGAAAAGATGAGCAAAACGAAAAAGTTATTGAAGAATTAGTGATCAATAATTATGTTAGATTAGAGAATAGATTCTTAATACCTACAGAAAAAGGATTAAAATTATTTGGTTCAGTTTATCATCATAATTTACCTATTCAAATTGAACAATCTAACTTATTATCAATATTGATCTGTCCTAAATGTAAAAAAGCTCAATTGGCAATCGATGATAATATGATTAAATGTACAGAACCAGTATGTAATTGGATGCAATATAGAAATATTTGCGGTGTGCAACTTTCAATAAAAGATACCGAAAACTTAATCAATAATGGAGCTACAACCTTAATAAAAGGATTTCAACTCAAATCAGGTAAAAAGTTTAATGCAATAATCAAACTCAACAAACAAGGTGAAAGTTCTTTTGTAATAGAACAGAAGAAATAACAATTATTTTAATTCCTACTATAATTCTAATTATTGTTGTTCAATTGATTTTTCAATTGTTTAATGTATTCATAAGGACGTAACGAAGTTACTTGAAAAAAAGCATCAGAAAAATGCCTAGCAGAAGAAAATCCTCCTAATTCAGCCAAATCTCTAAGAGAATGTTGATGAAATTTCTTTGAATTATTAAGAAGGTTCAGAATATAATTCACTTTAAGTTGATTGATATAATTTGAAAAATTTGTTCCTTTTTGTGAATTAATAATCCTTGATAGATAAGCCGAATTAGTTTTGAATGATCTGCATAATTGTGCTAATGTTAAAGTAGGTTCTAGAAAAAGTTGATTGGCTTCAAATTCGTCTAATTGTCTTGTAATATCCAGTACAACTTCTGGTGGAATATCTATTATTGGTTGCGGAACAGATATCTTTTTCTTTATAGAAGTTTTCTTAATAAGGCGTTTATAAATCCAAAAAGCCATAATTGAACTTACTAAAATCATTACTCCATTTAAAACTGGATATAAAAGAAGTTTGTATTCTACATTTTTCTTTAATTTCAATAATTCTTTTTCATCATATTCTTTTTGAATTATTGGAGTTATTTTTACGATATTTCGTTGAGTAAGACTATCTAATTTAAGCAATTGATTGATATAATAAAGCTCATTTTGAAAATCATTTTTATTTGCAGAATTATCTATTAAACCCTTATATGCAGGGCGAACTTCACTGTCCAAAAATTCATATTGATTAAAAAGTTGATCTATTTTTTCAAAATATTCAATGGATTTTTCAAATTGATTTAATTTCTCATATGATTTTCCAAGATAGAAATATGCTTTGCTTAATGTATAAAAATCCTCTTGTTTATTTACATAATGAATTTCTTTAGTTAATATGTAGATTGCTTTTTCATAATTTTTATTGAAATAGTAATCAATTGCTGTAGAAATCCAAAAGTAATGAATGAAATATGTATTTTCTTTTTGTTGACTCAATCTCAAGCCTTGTCGATTAAGTTGACTTGCTAATTTATATTTTTGTTGAAATTGAAGAACTTGAGTTCTGTAATAAATTGAATTCAAAAAATAAGCATGATGATTTTCATCGGAACTATTCTTCTCAAAATAGGAGGTGCATTTTTGAAACAATACATCCGATTCACTGAATTGTTTTAAATGAAATTTTATTAAAGCAAGATTGAAAATTACTTTATATGAGATATATTCGGAGGATTTGTTATTTAATTTCCTTTCAGCAATTAAATAATTTTCTAAAGCTGGTTGAAATTTTTTGAATTGAAAATGAATTAATCCCTTCGAAAGGTAGCTTTGAATAACAAAATCATTATTTTGTGTTTTCTGAGCAGTAACAATCGTACTATCTGCATATTTTAGCTTATTAGAATAATCATTTGAATAAAAAATACCTTCTTTATAGCCATAAAATAACGTCTCGTTATCCTTTCTAATTTTAGCTTTTAAGATATACGCATTGAGATACTTCCATACCTGGGGATTATTTTTATCATATTGAAAGGAATCAATTTTTTGAACAAGATATTCATTGGTTTGAGCACTCAAAATATCAGTTGCGAAAACATTTTCTATGCTTAAACTGAACAATATTAATCCTATTATTAGTTGTAGATATGTTTTCATAAGCTTAAAATTTAATGAAAACAGTAGCAGAATAATTGGTAAGATACTTCAAATTAGTAAATTAAACAAATAGAGTATAACGGAAAATAGCTTTTTTACACAAAGAAATTTTGTAAAACAAATGCTCAAAATGAAGTATTTATAAATTCGTCATTATCAAAAGTATATTTTTTATTCAATTTTTTTAAAATAAATAAAAAAATTCATTTTACAAAATACTGTAATTCAGTTAATTATTTTACAAAAACAACGGATTTATAAATCCGTTATTCCATTTATGTATTTGTAGTACTTGTTTGCATTAATTCTCTTCTACAAGACATAATTTTAAAACTCCAAACATTAAAACTTATCATATGAAAACAAAAATCTATTTTTTAATTATAGTAGTTGTTAGCTGTTTATTCTATAACTGTATTGAAGAAGAGGAACAACAAATTGAATCTATAAATACTTTGCTTTTACAGAGAAGAGATACGATTTCAACAAATGATAGTATATCAATTTATTCAGAAACAGAAGTAAATGAAGCTGATCCTCCAAAGGAAAAAGATCCATATATCAAACGTACTGAAGAAGGAGGGGAGTAGTATTCTTTAAACCCAAAAACACATCAAGATGAGAAGATATTTTCCTTTTATCCAATCACTCATCTGCTACCTTTTTATTGTTTTATTTGTCTATGCTGCAGTAAGCAAACTGATTGATTTTGAAACTTTTCAAACGCAATTAGGACAATCGCCCTTATTAGCCAGTTATGCGATTCCTATTTCGTATGGAGTTATAATAATAGAACTGGTGGTTGCACTTCTTTTGATGTTTGACCGATTTAGAAAACTAGCCTTACAACTTTCGCTTTTATTGATGGTGATGTTTACCACCTATATTGTGATTATTCTACATTTCACGGCATTTACACCTTGTTCTTGTGGTGGAGTTTTAGAAAAGATGGGATGGACGGAACATTTGTTTTTTAATGGTGTCTTTGTAGGATTAGCTTTAATTGGCATTAGAATAGCAAACAATTCTCAAATATGGAAACGCTATATCATTCAACAATTCTTTCTTATTTTAATTGGAATTGTTAGTGTAACCATTTTATATGGTTTATCAGAAAAGAAATCTCAGTATAACAATGCGTTTACGCGTAAATACATTCCGCATTTAGCAGAAAAACAAACTACTCTCAATTTAGAATCCACAGGATATTATATAGCAGGTATTGATAGTTGTTATCTCTATTTAGCCAATACAGAAACACCTTTATTTCTTAAAAGGTATGATTATCTGGCTAATCAAATAAAGGATATAAAACTAGAAATTGATCAATATAACCTGCCTTATAAAAGAGTGATTACTGAAGTACAAACATCTTATTTTTATTTAGGAGACGGTTCGGTTGGTATTTTATTTCGAGGTAAAATTGATGATTGGAAAGCAAAGACCATTTCTAAAGGAGATGTATATTATAATCAATTTGTGGTAGCAGATTCTTCTAAGTTTGGAATAGCAACTTATAGTACAAAAGTAAAAGCTAATGTATTGGGATTGTTATCAGAGCATCAACTTCAACTTAACTATAACAGTCTAGAAAAAAAACTTGACGGTACATTTGAGTCAGATGGTACATTACTATGGAATTCCCAATTAAAAAAGTTTATCTACGTCTATTACTACAAAAATCAGTACCTCGAATTTGATGCTGAATTATCTGAAATGAAAACAGGAAATACCATTGATACTATTTCTAAAGTTCAGATCGATGTAGGCTATTATAAAAAAACAAAGCAATATAAGCTAGGTCCACAAACCTTACTTGTAAACAAATTAGCCTCTATTTATGGTAACCAACTCTATATATCGACTGATCGACTAGGCAATTTCGAACAAAAAATAGAAGGTACAAGTGTCATAGATCAATATGATTTGGTGAATAAAACCTATACCCATAGCTTTTACCTCTACCATTCACCCAAAAAGCAACTAAGAAATTTTACCATTTACAAAAACAAAATATTTGCAATTGTAGATCATGAACTTTATATCTATAACAAAAGAAAATAAATCGTTGCGCAACGCAGGGGAAGACTGAAAACCTGTACAAAAGAGTAAGTCACCACATTAAAATTATACAAAATGAAAACAAATTTTCTAAGAAAAACGCTACCAATTGGGGTAGGAATGATGGCTGTTGCTTTTGCATTTGCCACTGAAAGTAAAACTTCTCAAAATAGTGAAGAAGAAGCTATGACAGGATATATTTACAATTCTGCAACGAATCATTGTGATGAAGTAAAGGTAGATTGTAATTTAACGGGGAGCATACCATGTACTATTGGTGAAATTGGAAATGAACAAGATGTTTTTGAATTGAGAGATTCATCAGAAACATCTTGTACGATTCCTTTATATCGTCAATAAATATTTAAGTTTAATTTAAATAGGAACGGAGCATTATGCTCCGTTCTTTTATTTTAAATACGTATCAAACCAATTTAAAATTGAGTTCGATAGAAAAACTTGATTTTGTTTTTTTGTTAAAGTATGTTCTTCATCATCAAACAATAACATTTCTCCTTCTTTTCTTAATCGATTCATAGCCATAAATAAATAAGTACTTTGATTAGCATTAATATTGGTGTCTTTTTTTCCTGTCCAAAGTAATAAAGGTATTTTTAGTTTTTCGACATGATACAGAGGCGAGTTTTTGTAATATTGATCTTTTAAATTATAGAAACTATCTCCCATACGGAACTGAAAACTTTCTAATCTCCACAATTGATTAGTGGAAAATGAAACACTAATATCATGGTAAAAACTAACTAAATCAGTCACAGCAGCCCCAGCAATAGCGGTTCTAAACAATTTTGACTGTGTAGCAATAAAGGCTGTTTCATATCCACCAAATGAATGTCCTATTAAACCAATTCTTTTTTGATCAATTGTCGACAGTTCAACTGCTTTTTTTACTGCATTTTCTACACTTACCAAAGCAGAACTACCTGGGTTACCAATTTTATATTCTATATCAGGTAACAAAACAAAGTACCCTTTTGTAATGTAATTAAGAATATTAAATCCATCTTTGGAGTATAATGTAGGAATAACAAAATCATTTACTTTTTTCGAT
This sequence comes from Empedobacter sp. UBA6745, assembly GCF_002453775.1. Classification (NCBI taxonomy): domain Bacteria; kingdom Pseudomonadati; phylum Bacteroidota; class Flavobacteriia; order Flavobacteriales; family Weeksellaceae; genus Empedobacter; species Empedobacter sp. UBA6745. Next base: position 5,883 of record NZ_DKHL01000011.1, on the reverse strand, counting down.
ATATTTTCGTAGATGTATACAACCATAGGATATGTTTTGGTTGAATCGTACTGAGAAGGGTATAAAAGAGCCCCATTCATCACGTTTCCATTTATAGATGTATAGTTTATATTTTTAGAAAAACCTAAGTCGTATTCACTTATCTTAGAGTTACTTTGGTAAACAAGACGCGTTGTATGATTAGTGGAAAGTTCATGAATTGAAGGTGATTCATTGTATTTTGCTTTTCTATAATACAATTTATTTTTGTTGCTATCACTGTAAATTTGATTGATTTCGGCATCCGTACTAAAAGAATGTATCACTTTTCCCTTTTTTAAAATCGCTATTCCATGTGACTGATCATCTTTATGGAGTTTAATAATCAGTGGTTTATTCATGTCAATACTACGATTTGATGAGTTCGTTAAATTAATAGATGCCAAACGATTATACTCTTCTTTTTGTTCTCCAAAGGTGATTTGCTTTACTTCATTTTTATCTATACTAAATTGCCACAAATCATAGGTTGAGGTTAGTAGAATAGATTTACCATCCTCTGACCAATAGGGCTGATCAAAAGGTGGTTTGTCAGTATCTGCTTTAGTTCTATCATAAAAATCTTGAGAAAGAACTGTTGTTAGTTTCTTATACGTTTGCTTTTTTACATCATACAAATTCCAATGGTTCATTTTAAAATAAGCAATGTACTCCCCATTTGGTGAAACAGAAATAAAATTAGGATTGGTATAGAGACTATCAATTATTTTATATGATTTTTTTGATTGATAATCATTTAAATAAACATCTGCAATCTCAAAATATCTATATTGTGGTTCATACTGTTTTCTATCAAATGTCAAAGCAAAAGGGACATGATTATCAAGAGAAAATTGTTTTCCTTTTATTTCCATAACAGTATTGTGCTCACCTACAGACCAAATTAATCGTTTATACGCATCCTGTATTTTTATTCTTTTATCTTTAAGATAATCCCACGTATCGTTGGTAGACCACTTCTCAATTCCTTTTAAAGAATCTTCGGTACTTTTTTCATTTAGTTGAAATTCAATATACTTTCCATCCGCTAATACACGAATAGATTCATCCATAAAATGATAAGAAGGATTTATTTTCAACCAATTTTCTACATTGATCAAATTCACCCTTTTTGTTTGGAATGCATAACGAACTATTTTTCTCTTTTCATTTTCTTTTTCAAGAAATGAAAAATACTGTCCATTTTTACTCCAATTATTTAGAGGAGATCGATCATTAAAAATGTATGTACCTGTGTCACTTGATAGCTGATCAATAGCCTCTAATTTTGAGGTATAAAAACTGACTGTTTTTCCATCCTTAGAAAGAATTGCCAAGGTAGATGAAGTAGGGCTCCAACTAAAGCTGGAAACATTATGCTTTGTAACGTAATTTTCTGTTTTGGTATCGAATAACATCAAAACATCATCAGTTGTTAAATAGGCAAGCTGTTGATTTGTTGCGTCAAATTCTACTTTTCGAATTGGTTTATTCAACACAAGAACGCTTTTCGAATTTCTTAAATTGATTATTTCAAGTTTGTTTTCACTTAAAAGTATTGCAAAATGTTCGTTATTAGAAAATAAACTCTTTTTTGTATTTTCTCTTTCTATTACATTTGAGGTTGAAGGATGAAATAATCGAATGATATTCTTACCTAAAAATGATTCAGAGGTTTCAATCCAATTTCCGTTAGCACTTATATTACGAATTGTTGTATTAGTAGACCATATACTGTCTAAATCATGTGTATATTTTTTCTTATTTATCTCTTGACCAAAGACGTTGTAGGTCGAGAGAATAAATCCCAACAGGATGAGGAATATTATTTTACTTATTTTTTCCATTGGTACTAATTGCGATGTTTGTATGAATGGCTTTTATGATGTTGTATTGTATACTACAACTTCTTAATAGCCTTGGTTTTGTGGTAACAAATTTGGATTAATTAAGAGTTCAGCTTCCGGAATTGGTAATAATACATCAGTTGCTTTCCAATTTGCTTTTATCGGACTTAAGACTTGATCTGCCAATTTCCATCGTTTCAAATCAAACCAACGATGGCCATGTTCTGTAAATAATTCATGTTGACGTTCCGTTACAATAGCTTCAAAAATATCTTGAGAAGATGAAGTTGTGATAGGCGTTAATCCAGCTCTTTTTCGAATACTATTTATATCCTCTTTTGATCCATTCAAGTTGCCTAATCTCAATCGTGCTTCAGCTCGAATTAAAATCTGTTCAGCAAGTCTAAAAACTATGGTATATTCTTTACTTGTTGTTGTCGCATACTTCTCTTTGTATTTGAAGGGCATTACCCAATTTTTCCCATTAGTAGTAATTTGTTTTGTCCATTGTTGTTTTCTCAAATCAGTTGGCTCAAAAGATTCAAATAGGTGAGGGGATAAAGATGCATTAGGAGGAGGACCAGCTTCAAAAATGTAAATACCACCTTCATTAGAATTTCCACCTTCTACTTTAGCTTTTAATTGAAATAGTGTAGAACTACTTTCTTTCAAAAACTCTTTATTCAAATCACTCTCTAACTGGAATTTTCCAGAATTGATCAATTCAGTTGATTCGCTTTCAGCTTTTTCCCATTTCTCTTGGTAGATGTATAGACGTGCTAATAATGCTGTAACATTATATTTGTTCGCCCTAAGGTTACTTGTAACCGATGTAAGCTCACCTAATTGTTGTTTAGATTCAATAAGATCTTCTTCGATTTTAAGAAGTATATTTTGATGATTTGTTTTTGAACTTTTCTGATTAATCATATAATCTGTTGTCGTAATAAATGGAATATCTCCAAATAAATTGGTTAAATAGAAATAGGTTAACGAGCGAATAAATACAGCTTCCGCTTTGTATTGTCTCTTTTGCTCATTGGTCAATCCTTTTGATTTTTCTACTCCTTCTATTACCGCATTGCATTCGTATATTACTTTATAGGAATTTGTCCAAATCCCTTTAACACCATCATTTGTAGAGATAATTTGATGTTTGTAAAATAAATCCGTACCGCTATTAGCAGTAGCATAACTATCCAACTCGTCTGAATATATTCCCATGTAAAAACCAGCACTAGATAAATTACCAGCAATTAAGCTGTTATCACGTAAAAGTGCATATAAAGTGGTAACGGCGGCTTGCGCTGTTTGGTTTGTTTCAAATACATCTGTTTGGTTCAATTGTCCTTTTGGAGAATCCAATTCCACAAAATTCTCACAACTTATTATCGTATTTCCTATTAGGAAAACGAACAAAGAATAGCTTACTATGTTTTGATATTTTTTCATAATTGTGTCATTAAAAATTAGCTTTAAACCCTATCGAAATTCTTCTCAAAGAAGGTAGGTACCCCGTGTTTTGTTCAGGATCACCATATTTATACTTACTCCATGTCCATAAGTTCTGACCTTGAGCATAAATCACATATTGATTGGATTGATTTTTACTTAGAGGAAGTTTATAAGACAATGACACATTTTTTAACCGAATAAAAGATGTATCCGTTATCATTGCATCGCTACTATTGTAATTAGAATAGGCAATACTAGCTGCTTGATTTGCTCCGCTCGAGTAATTTTGTAAATTCCCATTTACCACAGAAAAAGGCTGATTACTCATTGTACCTGGCATAGCATAGCTATAGAATTCATTAAATCCTTTTTTCTTGACAAATTGAAAAAAGAGCTCGATATTAAAGTTTTCATACGAAACAGAATTGGAGAATCCACCATAAAAAGAAGGATCTAATGATACAACTTGTTGTTTATCTTCTATGGCGGTTATCTTTCCATCACCATTATAATCTGTAAACTCATACAAACCAGTAGATGGATTAATGCCTTCAAAATGATACATTTTCTTGCTGTTCAATGATTTTCCAATCACATATGTATTTGCATAGGTGCTGTTTTCTAAACCATCAAATGCCACCAATCTATTTTTAGGAATAGTAAGATTAAAAGAAGTTGACCAGTTGAATTTAGCAGATTTTATAGGAACAACTTGCAAATCCATTTCCCAACCTTTATTTTCTACAACAGCATTCAAATTCGCTTGTATAGAGGTAAAACCTGTTATAGTCGGTAAACTATAGCCAACCAATTGGTTGCTTGATCGGTTTTGATAATAATTCAGTGTTAGGTTAATTCTATTTTTTAGGAATGCGGTTTCTAAAGCAAATTCCAACTTTTTATTTTTCTCCCACGAAAAATCAGGATTATACAAACGTGCTGTTGTCAATAGTATATTCCCATCATACCCATTCTGACTGATGTTATAGGTGTTTAGGTATTGATAATCTCCAATTTGATCATTTCCTGTTACCCCATAGCTTCCTCTCAATTTCCCAAAACTCAACCATGATACCTCACGTAGAAAACTTTCTTTAGAAAAAAGCCAAGCAGCACCAACTGCACCAAAATTTGCAAAACGATGATTAGGACCAAATCGGCTCGATCCATCTCGTCGTCCCGTTAAGTTGAAAAAGTATTTTTCGTGCAGATTATAATTTACTCTTCCATACAGAGCTGCATATTTATACTGCTCTTCAGTATCCTTGTATATCGTCACATTTTTAGCAGCGCTTAATACATTCATTAACTGGTTGTCTGTAAAACCACTTGCCATAATCACCAACTTAGTTGTTGTTTGGCTATTCAAAGTCCCACCAATTAATACACTTAGTTTACTCGAAGCAGTTAAATTAAAATTAGCATCCAATTGGGGTTCTATTAACCACCCTTCATGTTGCCCAGAATTTTTAGTTATGTTAGATTGTTGACTTGTAGCACCAAAAGAAGGATTGCGAATGGTATGTGGATTAAGTTGAGCATCATCCAAATCTGATCGATTGTATCCTACATTAGATCGTAAAACAATATTATCCATCAACAGATAACTTGTATTTAGATTTGTATTTAGATTACGCGTATTATTGCGGTAACTAGCATTCAGTGCCGCAAGTGGATTTGTCCAAGTATTGTTTTCCCAGTTTAAGCTACCATCTTCATTAAACAACCGCGGAGCATTTGGAACAAGTGTTCTTGCAATTCTTGTCAAATCTTGTACAGGTAAATAGTTATTATCCTGTCCATAATTAGTTGTCCATTGCAATATTAGTTTGTTATTCGCTGTTTTATGGTTTAGTGTCGAAAAAAAGCTGAATTTATTGTACGCATAATTACCATAGAAAACAGAAGACTCTTTCATTACATTGGCACCTATCATAAAATTAGTTTGCTCATTCCCACCATTTATAGACGTACGAATGGTGTGATTGAAAGCTGTATTTCCAATAAGTAGTTTTTGCCAATCTGTATATCTGGTCAGATCCCATGTTCCATTTATGTCATAGGCTGTCGTAGGATATGTCGTTACACCATCATTTGCAAAGGCTTTTTTCCTTATTTCTAGATATTGTTCTGTATTAAGTAGTTTAGGAAACTTAGTAGGGTTAATAATAGTGGTAGAAGCATCTATAGAAATACTTGTTTTAGTTGCTTTTCCTTTNNCCATAAATAGCAGTAGCATCAGCATCTTTCAAAACTTCGATAGATTCTATAGATTGTGGATCGATATAATTTAAAGGATTTATAGACGAATACATGAGTATTCCTCCACTTGTTGCGTTATCTCCCATCGAATTGGTATCAAATGGAACACCATCTACTATAAATAGAGGGTTATTCCCCGCAGCAATACTATTTTGGCCTCTTATCCGAATGGTATAACCGCCACCAGCCACTCCAGAAGTTGGTGTAATCTCTAAACCAGGAACACGACCTTGCAAAGCATCTAAAACAGAATTCACGGGCTGATTCTCTATTTCCTTAGCTGTTACACGAGCAATAGACC
>NZ_DKHL01000018.1:0-139985 GCF_002453775.1 Empedobacter sp. UBA6745 | reverse complement strand
GGAAGATAATTCTGGGCAAGGCAATGCGCAGCCTTCGGATCTTGTGAATGTTATTTGCTATTGTGAAGAACTAAATTCGTTTGAAGTATTTCAAAATATTGAGAATCGTAATTCTATGATTATAGATATTGCTTTACCAACCTATTACAATGGCAAAAAGGTTAACTTTTGGGCGTTTCTGAATAGTGAAACAAAGGCGATGGCGAGTACCAGTATCTACCTTGGCGAGCATACAGTTGTATAAGGATAGTCATGAAATGCAGTTTGTTGATTGGAGTGATTTTTCGGTACAATACTTTAATTAACGACGTAGAAGAATGAAGAAAAATTGTATCGAAAATAGAATTTTATAAATGTTGTTCAAATTTATTTTAACCACATTGAGACATAGTTTTAGCAATGATGGCTTGTAAAGATTAGTTGAAAATACGAATAGGTAAACAACTAATTTCAATACAAAATCATTTGGTTTTATGTTTCTATGTGGTTATTTTTTTGGGTAGTGGACATATGTTATCTTTTGAACTTTATGCTTGGTGTAAAACTCTGACAGAACCTCGTTTATATTAATGGTTTTAATCCTAAAACATTCCAACTATACGCTAGTTTATTGTCTAACACAATCGATTTGAGTACTCTACAAGAAGAAAAGAGATAGCTTGATTATGCGTAGAGGAATATTTATTGTTTTGTAAATATTTGGTTATTATATGTTTATGTTGTAAATTGGTTAGTCCTAACCCTAACTAAATATATGAAAAATGATTTATTTTCACAAAATGATGGAGAGGCATTGAAGGATATGAAACTCCTGCTACTAGAATTCCAAAAAACTTTTCTACTGTTAGAAGAAAGTCAGAAATTCTATGATAATGCAGACCTGAAAAGTTTGCTTAACGTGAGTGACAAAACGTTGTATCGGATGAGGAAAACGAATAAGATTCCTTATATTAAGTTTGGAAATAAATTCTATTATCCAAAACAGTTTTTTAACCAAATGGCTCTTTGATAAGAGCTTTTTTTGTGGGGGTAGTTTTTGTATTTTGGTATATTGTTTATTAGTTTTGTAGATAAAATTTAGATAAAATTATGAACGAAACTGTAACAGTTGACGAAGCTATTTCAAAAGGACATAGAATGATTACTTATCCTGTTTTAGCAATTACCATTGGGATTTTTGGAATTACATTTTATTTAGGTAGCCAAAAATTTATTCCTACTTGGGGATTTCCTGTTGGTTTTATCTTTGCAATGGTTGTTAGTTGGTTATGGTGGAGTTTTATGATTACGAAATGGAGAATTTGGGCTTTTGAGAATGTTAGAAATATTCATGAACTAAAGAAACGAGCAATTCAAGAAAAATTAATTTGCTCAGACAATAGTATTTTCGGAAAGACAGAAATTCGTACTACAAAAGACGTAGAAAAATTAAATACGCTGTCAAATAAATTCAATCAAGAAGATGTTTTTCAAGATGATTTGACGATTTCTAACGAAACAATTATTTATTATGCAAAAGGTAAAAATTTTGTTGAGATGGCGATTATGTGTATCTCTTTTGGTTTTGGTGTCTATTTGCTTCTAATAGATCATAGTTATACTGTTGGTTCTATTTTTTCTATTGCAGGTGCGTTTTGTGCTTACAAGAACTATAAAGAGGCAACTAACAAAGAACCTCAAATCATAATTAATGACAAAGGAATTAAAACAATATCAACAGATTTTTATAATTGGGACGATATTTATAATGAAGAAGCCATTAGCAAAAGTTCAGGAAAACATACGAGTTATTACTTAAGTTATTATCACCCAGATGGTGCAGAACGTTTGTTAATTGACGATTATAATACGGATATAAGAAGTTTGAATAAATTACTGATTTTATATCGTGGTAGAAGTAAGAAAACAATATCAAACCGATAACATTCGTAATAATTTTACAAATTATAGCTAGTAATATCCCAAAAAGCTCTTTGATAAGAGCTTTTTTTATGAGGTGTTGGGAGTGGTTGAGATAGTGTGTATATTGGGGTATTGTTGAATGAAATGCAGAAATGACAACTTTTTTGTAAAACTGATTTTGTTTATTTTTGTAAAGAAATATTGTTAAGTTTAATTTTGTAAAATGACCCTGACTGATAGTATTGGAAAAATTATAACCGAAATAAAATATTGCTATAACCCAGAAAATGAGTATGGATTACAGGAGTTTGAGTCTTTTATAAAAATTGATAATGATAAAGTAATTCAAATTCCTTACTTTCCAACAGAAGAATGGAATGAAAGTAAAACTTTAAAAAAGTTTGAATTAGCAAGGAAAGTTGAATCTAAAGCAATAGAATTAATTTTAAATTTAAAAATCATTAATTATCATTTTAAATATTTCGAAAATGAACTTGATGAAATGGAGAAAGCAATAATTGAGCTTGAAAATGGACTATATATTACTGAGAAAAATGGACCATTTGGATTAACTGATGTTGATTTGCATATTATGAATACAACAGAATTTCTAAAATTAAAGGAAAATATTGAATCAAAATTTGAAATAAAACCTTTAATAATTCAATAATAATATCACTATAGCTAATTATTTATTAATAAAAGCTGGTATAGTTTTTAAATAGAAAAAAATATAGTAATACTCAAAAAGCTTCTAAATCACTAAAGATTTAGAAGCTTTTATTGGTTTTATAGTATTGGTATTCAGGATTGAATTGAGGGTGATTTTAACCTCTAAAATGTCCTACCCATTCTTTGAATTTACCAAATTGTTCTAATAGAAAAGATTCTTTTTCTTCTTCCTCTTGTGATGAATCTGATCCAATAGGTAGAATATGTTCAAAATAAGTTCCTTTTAAAACTTTATTCAATAAACCTTCACCCATAAATGGTTTATCATCGTTCAACGTTTTAGTTGCTTTTAATAAATGACGAATGTCGTATTGTAATGGATTAATGTCTGGAACTTGCTTATTTAAATTAAGTAATTCATAAACTGCAATACGTGCGGTACGAACAGAACTTTCCATTGTGAAAACTACATCGTTATTGGTTTCTACAAATTGACCAACTAAACCTAGATTCTTACACTCAGCTGGAACTACTTGTGGGCGATCTCCTTTTGCTCTAGGCATAAACATAGATGTGATGTAAGGCATATAAGCAGAACGAGTGATTGTATTCTCTATAACGTCGTCTATTTGGTCTTCAATTCCTAAATGATAACATAATTCTGTTAGGATTTCGTTTCCTGTACAAGTAGGCATTGTTTTCTTGATGTAGTTTCCTTCTTTATCCATAAATAATGCATAAACCCAAAGAACTAAAATATCATCTGGTTGTGTAGGAAAATGTGGTTGACGATTACACGTAAAACTCATTAACCAATTAGAATCTGTAATGGTAATAATTCCGCCTGTAACCGTTTGACCTGAATATGGATCATTAACAGAATATTCTTTTAGTTTTTCTACTAACGCAGAAGGTTTACAAGTTAAAGTAACAGATTCCCATGAAGATTTTTCAATATTCCCGCAAAATTTTTCTGGACGACCAAAAATAGGAGATTTGGCAGAAAGGTTTTTCCATAGTTTCCATCCTGCACTTTGACCACTTGTATTATTATCTATCGCTAAGACTGGAGCTGTTGTATTATCTCCATACGCAGTATCTTCTGTCATGGAACCAGTAGTTACAATAACATAATCATTTGGTGTGACAGGAATAATTACATCTTGTCCATCTTGTTCTGTTATAATTCCTTTGACTACTTTTCCTTCTGTATTAATTAATAAATCTAAATCTTTAACTAGTGTATTTAACTGAATTTTTACTCCTTTTTCTTTTAACCATTTACCTAATGGCGTAACAAAAGTGTCGTATTGATTGTATTTAGGAAATACCAATGAAGAAAGATCATTTAAACCATCAATCGCATGTAAAAAGCGATGCATATATAATTTGAACTCTAGTAAACTATGCCAATTCTCAAAGGCAAACATTGTACGCCAAAATGTCCAGAAATTACTTTCTAAGAAAGATTGATTAAAATAATCTTCAATCGTTATGTCGTCCAATTCTTCTTTTTTCTTCAACAAAAGTTTGATAATAGCTAATTGATCTTTCTTATTCAAACCAAATTTACTAAAGTCTTTTACTTTCCCTTTTTCATGAATTAAACGTGCAATAGAATAATTAGAATCATTATCATTTACTAATCTATATTCGTCTAAAACACTATAAGGTTCTGGTAACTCTAATGCAGGAATGTCTTGGAAGATGTCCCATAAATTCTCGTAGGTACAATCCATTTCTCGACCTCCTCGAATTATGTAACCATCTTTTGCATTTCCAGCTCCATCTAACGAACCTCCTTCGACCTGAAGTTGTTCTATAAATGTGATGTTCTCTGGAGTGAAATGTCCGTCTCTAATAAAATAATAGGCAGTAGCTAAACCTGCAATACCACTTCCTACAATATATACCTTACTGTCCTTATAAGATTTTGTAGGAATTCCTTTATTGCGTTGGTAATTTCCTATTTGATCAGAGAAAGGATAAGATTTTTCTGGAGTGTTTCTTGGTGTTTCTTTACTCGCATCTGGTTGATGATCAATATTTCCGTAGATAGTAGAATGATTTAAAACGTTGTCAAATTTTGAAGTAACTTTATCCATAATTATTTATTTTAAGATTCTACAATAAAATTACGCTTTAATGTTTTTCTAAAGTATCCCGAAATTCGTCATTTGTATCCCAAATTTCTTTTTTTATATATGTTGTTGTTTTCTATATTGTTGAGGTGAAATAGAAGTGTATTTTTTAAAAAACCGACCAAAAGATGAAGAAGAGTTGAAACCTAGATCTAATGCTATTTGGACAATTGTTTTCTCTGAATAACCAAGCAAAACATACGCTTCTTTTAATAAATATTCGTCAATAATAACATGTGGAGTTTTCTTAGTTGCTTTTTTTACAAGGTGAATCAAATATTTATTTGTAATAAATAATTGATCTGCATAAAACTGTACGTCTTTGTGAGCGATAACATTTTTTTGTACAAGTTGTGTAAACTTACAAAATAGAGTGTTGATTTCGCGAGAATGATTTTTATTTTCTTTTGAATATTGTTCAGCAATTATAGAGGCAGATTCAAGTAGTAAAGTGAAAATAATCGATCGAACAATATCTTCTAAGAACAAAACATTTCTTTCTCGTTGCTTTTGAAGATAATTGATTAACATAAAAAGATGATTCGCTTCTTTTTTATTTGCCTTACAAACTGTAAAGTTTTGATGTGTAAACAAATTAAGTTTATCAATAAAGAAAGGATTAGAAATGTTTTTAAGGAGAAAATTTTTCTCAAAAAATAACAATTTCATTCTGAAATTAGAGCTGGTATCTAGAATTTTCAAAACAGTAGAAGGAGCAGAAATTAAGAATTCATTTTGAGTAATACAATATTTCTGAGAATCTATCTCAACTTCTATTGAGCCAGATAAACAAATACAAAATGCATAAAAGTCGATTCGAAATGATCTTTCAGGAAACGCAAAAATTGGATTTCCTGATGAGATATAATATAGTTTATTACAATTTACGCCATAAAAAGACAAGGTCTCTTTTAGATTTTCATAGTTTTTCATGCTTGAAAATAATAGTTGGTTAGATCGTTTTTTAGGGTAGTAGAATTGATAAAGCTAAAATAAGAATTGTTTAGTAAGTAATTAAATACAATAAGGTATTTTAACTGTATTCTAATGTTGAAGTTATTTTCACATCAACTAAGTAACTCTTAAATAAGAAATTTCATTAATAGAATCAGTGAAATATCGACTAACAATGTTGAATGATGTAAGCGTTTTTTTGTAACAAGTAATACTTTTTGGATTGTGTAGTTTGTTTCGGTTGAGATAAATTACCTTTGCAAAAAATCCGTTATGTTTTCTGCCATCAAGAAAAAATTAAATTCAGATCCCGTTTATAATCTCCATTTTATTTTAATGTGTTTGAGTTCGTTGTTGTTTTCAGCGAGTTTCAATATGATGATTCCCGAGTTACCAGCTTATTTAAGTAGCATGGGAGGAGCAGAGTACAAAGGATTTATTATTGCATTATTTACACTGACTGCGGGAATTTCAAGACCTTTTAGTGGGAAATTAACAGATAAAGTGGGGCGTGTGCCTATCATGGCAGTTGGTTCTATTGTCTGTTTTGTATGCGGAATTTTGTATCCAGTTTTAACAACCGTTTCAGGCTTTTTATTTTTGAGATTGGTACACGGCTTTTCGACAGGTTTTAAACCTACTGCAACAGCAGCTTACATTGCAGATATTATTCCGCGCGAACGTTGGGGCGAAGCATTGGGCTTGCACGGGATTTGTTTCAGTATCGGAATGGCAATTGGACCTGCATTGGGAAGTACAATTACATTATATTCATCGATTAATGTGATGTTTTTTACATCTTCGTTTTTTGCATTATTGTCAATATTGATTTTATTCAATATGAAAGAAACCTTACAAAATAAACAGAAGTTTTCGTTCGGATTACTAAAGATTTCGAAGCAAGATGTTTTTGCAAAAGAAGCTTTACCAGCGGCGTTGATTACGTTTCTTTCCTATGTTGCTTATGGTTCTATATTAACGTTAATTCCAGATTGGACCGAACATTTAGGTTTTCAAAATAAAGGTGTTTTCTTTATTGTATTTACAATATCATCGATGATGGTTCGTTTCTTTGCAGGTAAAATATCTGACCAAAAAGGACGTGTGTTGGTGATAAAATTAGGCTTGGTTTTATTGATTGTTGCATTGGTACTTTTAGCTTCTATTGATGCAAAGATAGGGTTGATTTTAGGTGGTTTGATGTATGGAATTTCAACCGGAATTCTTTCACCTGCACTAAATGCTTGGACGATAGATTTTAGTAAACCTGATGAACGTGGAAAGGCGATGGCAACAATGTATATTGCGATGGAAGCGGGGATAGGGCTTGGAGCATTGTGTGCGGGTTGGTATTTTCAGGATTATTTGGATCGCATTCCGATGGTGATTTATGTATCGGCATTTATCTGTCTTTTGGGAACCATTTACATGCTGAAATTTAAGAATAAGCCTCAAACAATTTAATTGAAAGAAATGAAAGCAGAATTATATCAATTTATAGCACAACAAATCGAAGATAAAATAACGTATTTGAATGGTTTGATTGACGATTTACGCGCCTCTAACAACGATACCAAAAGTAGTATGGGCGATAAATATGAAACATCGCGCGAAATGATGCAACAGGAAATTACTCGAATTCAAAACCAATTGAATGAAGTGTTGATTCAGCAAGACATCTTTTCTAAAATAAAAATTGTAGAGAACAAAACCATTGGTTTAGGAAGTTATGTTGAAACTACGATGGGAAATTTCTGTATGGCGTGTAGTTTTGGAGAAATTATTTTCGAGAATAAAAAGATTTTTGTGCTATCAACTCAAACCCCTTTGGCTAAAATCTTAGTTGGGAAATCGGAAAAAGATACGTTCGAAATGAATGGAAAGTCGTTTCAGATTATGAAAGTTGATTGATAATTTTGAATGAAAATATGTGAACAATATCTCCTTGAGGAGGTTATAGAGGTGTTTTTTTGAATGCTAAATTTAATGGAATTTAGCCTGACCATAAATAAAAATATATCTTTTAAGGATGTTGTAAAGAAGTCAAAATCAAAAATAAAAAAAGGACGTAGTTGCGGTACGTCCTTTTTAATTGAAAAGTATGTATTAGAATTGTGCGGCTTCCGTACTTTCGGCCATAGCCGTAGTAGACGAAATGCCTTGTTGCACTGTGTTTTGTACGTAATCGAAATATTGTGTTCCTACAAAAGATTGGTGTTTTACAGCTGCAAAACCTTCTTCTTGTAACGCAAACTCTCTTTCTTGTAATGCCGAGTATCCCGCCATTCCTTTGGCTTTGTAAGCACGTGATAACTCGAACATAGAGGTATTCATCGCATGGAAACCTGCTAAAGTGATGAATTGGAATTTGTATCCCATTTCAGCTAAATCTTCGCGAAATGTTTTCATTTGAGCTTCTGTTAAATGTTTTGCCCAATTAAATGAAGGCGAACAATTATAAGCTAACATCTGATTTGGATATTTTTCTCGAATCGCTTGTGCAAATTCTCTTGCCATTCCAAGATCTGGATTAGATGTTTCCATCCAAATTAAATCAGCATAAGGCGCATAGCTTAAACCTCGATTAATTCCTTGTTCCAAGCCATTTCTCACGTTGTAAAAACCTTCAGAAGTTCTACTTCCTTGTATAATAAAAGGTTGATCTCTTTCATCAATATCCGAAGTAATCAAATTCGCAGCTTCTGCATCAGTTCTTGCAACCAATAGAGTAGGAACGCCGCAAACATCTGCTGCTAAACGAGCTGCAACCAATTTGTTAATTGCTTCTTGTGTTGGAACTAAAACTTTTCCTCCAAGATGACCACATTTTTTGGCTGATGATAATTGATCTTCGAAATGAACGCCAGCAGCACCAGCTTCTATCATTTGTTTCATCAATTCATAAGCATTCAAGTTTCCTCCAAATCCAGCTTCTGCATCGGCAACAATCGGTACCATATAATCAATGTTTCCCTGTTCGGTAACAGATTGTATTTCATCGCGACGACGCAACGCATTGTTAATACGTTTTATAACCATGGGAACCGAATTGGCTGGATACAATGATTGATCTGGGTACATTTCTGCCGAAAGATTTGCATCTGCAGCAACTTGCCATCCCGAAAGATAAATTGCATCCAAACCAGCTTGCACTTCTTGTATGGCTTGATTACCATTCAAAGCGCCTAAACCCGCCATAAATGGCTTCGAATTTAAGCCTTCCCAAAGTTTCTTAGCACCTAATCTTGCTAAAGTGTAATCGATGTCCAAAGAACCTCTTAATCGAATAACATCTTCTGCTGAATAAGGACGAACAATGTCTGTCCAGCGTGGATTAGTTTCCCAATCCTGCCGAATCTTCTGAATTCTTTCTTGATTGCTCATAATTGTGTTTTTTGTGTTTTGTTTATGAATGTGTGTTGTGTGTGTATTTCTTTTTTTGTGTGTCTGGTTATAAGGGCTTAATCAATATACTTATAGGCTTGTAATGTTAAAAATTCGGTAAACTTGTGCGATAAAACTAATTCGTCAAAGATTGAAATAGCTTCTTCAAATCTTCCTTTCAAATAGTTTTCCTCACCAACTAATTCTTTTATTTTTTGAACCTCTTCGGCTCTTAATTTTTTGTATTTGTCACTGTTAAATTCGCATCCGTTTTCTAACGTAATCGACTGGCTTAACCATTGCCAAACCTGCGTACGAGAGATTTCTGCTGTTGCTGCGTCTTCCATTAAGTTATATAAAGCTGCGGCACCTTTTCCAGATAACCAACTTTCGATGTATAAAATTCCGACATTAATATTGTCTCGAATTCCTTGTTCTGTAACTGTTCCTTTTGGCAATTCTAACAAAGCCTCGGCAGTTGTTACAACATCTTCTCGCTTATTGGAAATTTGATTAGCTTGTGGCATATATTCGTCAAAAATGTCTTTTGCGACTTTTACCAAGGCAGGATGCGCAACCCACGTTCCATCGTGTCCATTTTTTACTTCGCGAAGTTTATCATTCTTCACTTTTTCAAAGGCAATTTCATTGGCTTTTTCATCATTCTTAATCGGAATTTGAGCAGCCATTCCACCAATTGCATGTATGTTTCGTTTATGACAACGTTGAATAACTGCTTGCGAATATGCAGCCATAAAAGGCGAAGTCATTGTAACTTGTGAACGATCTGGAACAATAAAATTTGGGTGTTTCTTAAATTTTTTGATATAAGAAAATATATAATCCCAACGACCGCAGTTAAGGCCTGCGATGTGGTCTTTTAATTCGTAAATAATTTCATCTAACTGAAAAGAAGCTGTTATAGTTTCGATCAAAACTGTAGCTTTAATCGTAGCTTGTGGAATGTTCAAATAATTTTGTGCGAAAACAAAAACATCGTTCCACCAGCGTGCTTCTAGGTGATGTTCTAATTTAGGAAGATAGAAATAAGGCCCACTTTGCTTGGAAAGTAACGTGTGTGCATTATGGAAAAAATATAAACCAAAGTCAAATAGTGAGCCTGATATTTCTTGTTTATCTATTATGATATTCTTTTCATTCAAATGTAAACCTCTCGGTCTTACAAGCAAGACAGCAGTTTTTTCGTTTAATTGATACTTTTTTCCATTATTTTCGAATGAAATAGTACCATTTACTGCATCTCTTAAATTTTGTTGTCCTTGAAGATTGTTATCCCATGTTGGAGAATTACTATCTTCAAAATCGGCCATAAATGTTTTAGCGCCAGAATTTAACGCGTTAATTACCATTTTACGATCGACTGGACCAGTTATTTCAACGCGTCTGTCTTGTAAATCAGCTGGAATAGGAGCTGCTGTCCAATCCCCATTTCTGATTTCTTTTGTTTCTGACAAAAAAGTTGGAAAATTCCCCAAATCAAAAAAGATTTGTCTTTCTTGTCGATTCGCCAAAAGTTCTAAACGTCTTTCGTTGAAATTTTTGTGTAAAGCTGTTAAAAATTTAACCGCTTCGGTTGTCAAAACATCTGGATAACTATCCAGCTTATTCTGCGATAATTTTAATTCACTTGTAATAGTATCCATTTTTTGTGTTTTTGTTGTAATTTTGGTTTTGGTTATTCGAGCGGAATTTTACTTCCAGCGAACGTTCGCTAAATTATAAAAATTCGTTTACATTTACCAAATATTTTTGAAAAAATTATGCAAGAAGAATACATTAAATTAATTTTTGGGTTAAAACTAAAACAAGTAAGAACGGCTAAGGATTTGTCATTGTTTAAGTTATCTAAGTTAACTGGTCTTTCGAAATCGTATTTGAATGAGATCGAAAAAGGTAAAAAATATCCAAAAACTGATAAAATTGTTGCTCTTGCCGAAGCGTTGGAAATTCCTTACGATGAGATAGTTTCTTTAAAATTAGATAAAAATTTAGCACCAGTCGCTGAGATTCTACAATCAAATTTATTGCAAGAAATTCCTTTGGAACTCTTCGGAATAGAAGAAAGAGATTTAATTGAGATCATTTCTAACGCACCAATGAAGGTAAATGCGTTTATTTCTACGTTGATTGAAATAGGTAATAATTATAATCTTACACGCGAAAGTTTTTTCTTGGCTTCGTTGAGGTCTTTTCAGGAAGCAAATGATAATTATTTTCCTGAAATTGAAAAATCAGCAAAGAGTTTTTTACAAGAATATTTGATTGAATCAGAAGATTTTGTAAAAAATGAAACGATGGAGGAAATTCTGAAAGAAGAATATAATTATACCATTCTTTATGAAGATTTCACTTCTTTAGGAGGGAAGGATTTAGCGAAATTGCGTTCTATTTTTATCAAAGAGAAAAAACTTTTGTATATCAATATCAATTCTGACAATGATCAAAAACGATTTATTTTAGCGAAAGAATTAGGCTATAATTACCTTGATTTGAAGGAACGTTTGTATACATTTTCGTGGGCAAGTTTCGATAATTTTGATCAATTGTTAAACAATTTTTATGCATCTTATTTTGCTGGAGCGTTGTTGTTACCAGAAGAAAAATTGTTGAAGGATATGCAGAATTTGTTTGTTATAGAGCATCATGATTTGTCTAAATTTCAAGAAATTCTTGGAAAATATACCGAATCTCCTGAAACGGTTTATCAACGAATGACAAATTTGTTACCCAAACATTTTAATATTCGTGATTTGTTTTTCTTGCGTTTGTCAGCAAAGGTTGGTTCAAATTCATATAAATTAACGAAAGAACTTCACCTTAATCAACAACAATCGCCGCAAGCAAATGAAACGGATGAGCATTATTGTCGACGTTGGGTTTCGTTAAATGTTTTGAAAGAATTGGAAAAACATCAAGATGATCATCATGAGATTTCTGCACAAATTTCGTTGTATCCGTTCAATAATAATCAAAAATATTATGTAATTTCTTCTGCAACGAAAGATCCATTCAATCCAAATTATTTACGAAGCGTAACGATAGGTGTGTTGTATAAATCAGCACAACGTAAAGTTAAATTTATGAATGACCCATCAATTCCTGTAAAAGAAGTTGCAGTTACGTGCGAAAATTGTGGGATGAAAGATTGTGCAGAACGTGTTGCAGAACCAATTCGTTTTGAAAAAGATATCCGAAATAAACGATTAAATGTTACGATTAATGATTTTATAAAAGAGCAGAGTAAGTAATATTGTCTACCATAAAATATAAAGAAAAACTTGTTTCAAGTTTTCCTTTTTTTATGTTTAATCTAAATATTCTAATCTATTTTCAATTAATATGACATAATGTTGAAGTGAAAATGTGTTTCCTCTTTCTATGGTTGTGCAATCAAAATTACGGTATTGTAATTCGTCAAATAATGTTTTGACATAACATCTTCTTGCAGAATTCCAGGAACTGTTTCCTACATTTTGATTAAAGCGATCGACTAATTCGTTGTCAGCTAATTCACGGAATAATACGACAAATTCATTTTTTAGATTTTCCATTGTTTCAATTTTTAATGATAAAAACAACAGGATAGAGTGGAGAATAACCTTTTATTTTGGCGTTTGCCCTCATTCTATACCACCGTAGCGCGGTTTTGGCTCGGTTGGTGTTCTGATTTTTCAGAAACTCCTGATGATTGATAGAGTAAATGTAGAAATAAATTTTTAAAACAAAAAAAAGGAACTCAAAAAAAGTTCCTTTTCAATATTTTTATTCGCTTAATTCTAACCAACGAAATTCTTTTTCTTCTAATTCGTCTACAATTTTTTGTAGTTCATCTCCAATAGTTGCGATTTTGTCATAACCTAAATTTGGGTCGGAAAGTAAATTCGTTAATTCTTCTTTTTTGGCTTCAAGAATTGGTAAAGATTTATTAATTTCTTCTAATTCTCGCTGTTCTTTAAACGATAATTTTTTTGGTTTTGTCTCTACAACTTTCTCTTTCGATTCAACTTTTTCCTGAATAACGATTTCTTTTTCAACCTTTTTATCGTCAGTTATGGGCTTGTTTTTATTCTCGATGTGATATTCTGTATATGTTCCCATATAACGAGAAATTTTTCCTTCGCCTTCAAAAATCATCAATTCATCGACCACTTTATCCATAAAATATCTATCGTGGGAAACAACTAATAAACAACCTTGATATTCTTCTAAGAAACTTTCAAGAACCGTTAAAGTAGGTAAATCTAAATCGTTTGTTGGCTCATCAAGAATCAAAAAGTTAGGATTTTTGTACAAAATTGCTAATAATTGCAGACGTTTTTTCTCTCCACCACTCAACTTTGAGATGAATGTATGTTGTTGTTCTGGCGTAAATAAAAACATTTCTAAGAATTGTTCTGCACGCATTTCTTTTCCATTAGAAAGAGGGAAAAAATCTGCAATATCTTTCACAAATTCTATGACGCGCTCATCTTCTTTGAAATCAATTCCATCTTGTTTGAAATGTCCAATATTTAAGGTTTCTCCACGTTCAATTGTTCCAGAATCCATAGTTTCGATTCCTTCTAACATTTTTAGGAAAGTCGTTTTACCAACTCCATTTTTTCCAACTAAACCAATTTTTCCACCACGAGCGAAAATATATGAGAAATCATCTAAAATTTTCTTTTGACCAAATGCTTTCGAAACATGTTCCATTTCGATGATTTTTTGACCCAAACGTGTCATTACCATCTCTAATTTTACTTGTTGATCGACAATTTTATGTTTAGCTACTTTTTCGGTATCATAAAACGCGTCAATACGAGATTTAGACTTTGTTGTACGCGCTTGTGGTTGACGACGCATCCACTCAATCTCTTTACGATAAAGGTTTTTCGCTTTGTCAATTGTTGCATTTTGATTTTCGATACGCAATGCTTTGTTCGTAATATAAGTTTCGTAATTTCCCGAATGTACATACAATGTTTTGTCTTCCATTTCAAGAATTTTGGTACAAATTGCATCTAAGAAATAACGATCGTGCGTAACCAAAATCAATGTTTTGTTTTCTTTGTTCAAGAAATATTCAAGCCATTCCACCATTTCTATATCCAGATGGTTGGTAGGCTCATCTAAAATTAAAAGAACATATCCAGTTTCGAAACTTAAATCAATCAAAAACTTCGCTAAAGAAATACGTTTACGCTGACCACCAGAAAGTTTTCCAATTTTTTGATCCAAGAAATCAATCTTCAATTTTGATAAAATTTCTTTGATTGTTGGCTCAACTTTCCATGCATCTAAAACATCCATTTTTCCCATTAAATCTATTAAATCAGGATTTGTTGGGTCATTTTCGATCATGTTTTCATATTGACGAACAACATCTAAAACTTCATTCGAATGATTGAAAATATATTCTTCACTTTTCAAGTTTTCGTCAAAGTCATCACTTTGATCCAACATCAAGATTTTAACACCTTTATTTGGACGAACTTCGCCAGAATCGGCAGTTTCTAATCCAGCTAAAATTTTAAGTAAAGTAGATTTTCCACTTCCATTTTTTGCTACGAATGCGATTTGGTCTCCTTCATTTACATGAAAATTTACATCTTCAAATAAAGTTCTGATTCCATATGATTTGGTTAGATTTTCAACTGTAAGAAAATTCATGGTTTATTATCTGTTTTGTAAATTAAAAAAAGATGCTAAATCTTTTCTGTTTCGATTTGTTTCATCGATTGTTTAGCTTTTCTTATTTTAACGATTAGAATAGCCAAAGATAAGACAAAGCAAATACTTCCTATTACAATTAGATTATTTAAATGCGGTTGAATTAGGGTAGGATCGCCTTTTTCGATGAAAAGTATTCGGAATATTTTCAAATAATGTGTTAATGGAATGCAATCTGCAATTGCTTGAATCCATTTTGGCATTTGACTTAAAGGCCATGTAAATCCACTTAAAATGAAACTTGGTGTTGCAACAACCATCAAAACTTCGGTTGCTTTTAGTTGGCTTGGAAGGAGAATACTGACTAAAAATCCTAAAAAGCAAACGGCTAAAATAAATGCAAGAGAAGAAGTGAAGAATGGCCAAAACTCGGTTTCTAATTTCATGTCATAAAACATTCCGAACCAATAATACAGCATATATATAAATACTGACATAAATAAATAAGGAAAAGTTTTGACGAATAAAATGGTAAATGGATTGGATGATTTTGAGATTAATTCATTAAATGTTCTGTTCTCAAATTCTGAAGCAAATGAAAGTGCTAAACCTAATAATAAAACCTGTTGTAAAACGGTTAATAAAACACCTGGAAGCATAAAATATAAGTAGTTTCCACTTCTGATATTTTGACGAATCATCGTTGATTTGAATGGTTCGTAGCTTTGTGTTGCAATATATTCTGGAACACCTTGTTTTCGAGCTGTTTCTATTGAAATACCAGCTTTCATTGTTGTTAAAACTGTCGTAATTGCGATTGCCGCTGTATTAGAAGTTAACGTATTTGAAGCATCTACAAAATAAGCGATTTCAGGTAATTTTTTTTGTTGTACATCAGACTGAAAGTTTCGAGGAATAACAACCACAACTTCAGCTCCGATTGCTAAAGCTTTATTCTTAGAATCAAATGTTGAAGGTAAAACTTCAGCAACTTTCACCGATTCATTTTCATCTAACATCTGAATAATTTTCTGACTTGTCATCGTATGATCTTCGTCTACAACAATAATTGGTAAATTGGTTACATTTCCTTTTTTATAAACATTTCCGATCAGAACACCATACATAATAGGTGCTCCCAAGAATAAAATTGGTAAAACAGGATTCTTGAAGAAAAGTTTGAATTCTCGTATAATTAAATGAAAAATCGTTTTCATCAGAATTTATTTAGCATTAAGATCCAAAACTACATTTGCTTTTGTCAATAGTTGAGCAGCTTGTTTATAGTCAACAGGAACAACTTTCACTTCATATTGCGATTGTTGTTGATCGATATCAGGATAGGCAGTTGAAATATTTGCATATGAATTAAGAACTTTTATCGAAACAATTTTACCTTTCAAAACCATATTATTTTTATAAGGAACTTTTAAATTGACGATTTGATTTTTTTGCAATTGTCCGATTTTATTCTCAGGAATTGTAAATCTAAAAAATGTAGTTTCTTCCAAAATCCCATTTGCAATAGAATATCCAGCCAAAGCTAATTCTCCAACTTTCAGATTAATTGTTTCAACCGTCATGTCTTGTGGTGCTTTGATGTGTCTTTCCGCCTCAGCAACATCAACTTCTTGCAAAGCTCCCAAAGCACGCTCTTTTTGTCCCAAAGCCATTTGTTGTTGTTCTACACGCGCTCCATTTTCGGCATCAGCTAATTCCGCTTTTGCAGCTAAATATTGATTTTTAGCACCTTGATATTTAGCATAAACTTCATCATAACTTTGTTGTGGGACAAGACTATCTCGAAGCATATTTTTTAGTCTATGATTTGATTTTTCTGCATAATCTAATTGCTCTTTCAAGCCAGCAACTTTTGCACGCAATTGTTTCAATTGATTATCTGTAGCACCTTTTTTAGCCATTTCGTATTGAGCTTCGGCAGAATTTACAGCACCTTTTGCTTGACTTTTCTTCGCATCAACTTCTGGTAATTGTAAGATAAAAAGCGTTTGTCCTTTTTTTACTTCATCACCTTCGTGAACTAATATTTGATCTATTTTTCCTGGAATTTTTGTTACAACGCTAATTTGATCGCGCTCAATTTTACCTTGAAAAATAGTTTGCTCTTCTTTTTTATTTTCTTTGTTAGATGATTTACAATTTGTAAAAAGAATTAATCCGCTTAAAGCAAAAATATAGGATAATGTATTTTTCATGATTCTAATTTGATAATTGATTAAATAATTCTCCAGATGTTTGAAGTAATTCGTAGGTTTTAGAGCGTTGATCTAAGATTTGAGCATAATAACCTAGATTGGCTTTGTAATAATCATTTTCAGCAGCCAAACGCTCGGTTACATCTATTAATCCTTCTTGAAATCGTCTTGAAGCAATTTCTAAATTATTTGTTGCAATGGTATTTTGTTGATTATTTACTTTCAATTTTTCAGTAGAAGTTTCGTAATCAATTTTGTTTTTACTTAATAATAAATTCAGTTTTTCTTGGGAATCTTTCAACTTGTTTTCATTTATTAAAATGTCAGTTTTCGCTTGTACTAATTTATTTTTGTGTTGTCCGCCATCCAACAATTCCCACTTTGCGCCAATACCAATCAAAATATTAGGAAACATCGAAAATTGGTTTATTTTCAAATTAACATCACCTAATATATCAACATCTTTTAATTTGAAACGACTTCCAAAAATTGACGTATAATTGGTGTTCGCGAATGCAAAAACTTGTGGTAAGTGCGAACCTTTTTCTTTTTGATATAAAAATTCGTAAGCTTTCACAGAGTGTTCAAGTGCTTTCAACTCTTTTTTATTTTCTAAAGTATAGCTTGAAGCAAGAATGTCAATTGGCGCTAGTTCGTATTGAATTTGTTGAAGATCTTGTTCAGACAGATGCGTTAAAGTTTCTAATTTTTTGTATAACAATTGTCGATTACCATTCAATTCTACTTGTCGAGCTTCTAACTCTAACATTGCTAATTTTATTTTTTCACGATCGTAAGGAATAGCTAAACCATTTTGAATTGCTTTCTGCACTTTGAGATGCTCTTTATCCAAACGTTTTGCAGAATTTGAAATTAACTCTTCTACTTTGACCAATAACATCAATTGATCATAGGTTTGTAAGATATCTTTGGTTATTGTTTCTTTTTCAGCTTCTTTCAAATAATCTAAAGCAGTGCTTTTTTCCTGAATAGCATTCAAAGCATTTGGAATTTGTAATCCCGAAAATATAATTTGAGTAGCGTTAATTCCGACAGTAAATAATCCTGCTGAGGTATTGAATTTTTGATTACCCGAAAACAATTCTGTGGACAAAATATCGATTGATTTGGTTGGAATATCGATGATTCCGTATGAATTTAGATAACCACCCAGTGCAATTGCAGATAAATTTGGTTGTCGTTTACCTTTTACTTCGTCATATTGGTAATTGTTTTTTTCGACTTCCAGTTGTTTATTTTTTAATTCGTAACTCGACTCAATCGCTTTTTCAACAGGTAATCGAAGTTGCGGGTCAATCAATTGTTGCGCAAAGCCCGAAATAGAAGTCAATAATAGAATAAAAGATAAATATCGAATAATAAGCATCCTATAATTTTAGCATAAAATTAACAAAAAATATACCATGAATAAAAGTCAATATTAGAATATTATTAAAAATAAAAATCCTGAAACTTTTTAAGGGTTCAGGACTTCCAAAAGTTGCCAAAAAATGGCGCATAGTTCAATGTATTTAATATTTATTATCAATAATATCCAACGTTTCGTTTAATGACTCTTTCATCATTTTCTCTAAATAATCCGTCGTACTTTTATTGATTGTTTCGTCTATATACTTTGTTCCACCAATTGTTTCGCTATATTTTAAAGCATTATTTTTAAGGTCTAGAATATTAATGTAGACATATGTTTTGGCGATGTATTTCTGTTTGTTGGCAGGATCATAATCAAGACCCGATTTTACATTAATCAAAACTAAATCATCTTGATTAATCGCTTTTTTTAAATCATTAAATTTAACTTGATTTACATTTTCCTTTGTGATTAATTCATTCGGAATTAGTTTTTTATCAAATTTATCAATCATTTGATATGTATACTTATTATCGTTCAGAATTTTGACTGATTTATCGCGAATAGTTTTAAAAACATCAAATTTAGAATTTAATTGTTTCAGTTGATTTTCAATTGATTTTGAATCAATGCTTTGATCTAAATTTTGAGAATTATGATCAAAAAAACCAAGGGAATCTATATTAATCAGAACACCAACTTTATTCACAGGAACGTCTAAAGCGCTTTCGTATGTTTCTGTATTAAGCGCTAATTCTTTTGGAGCTTCTTTTTTTTGCTCGCAAGATTGGGTCAGAAACGTTAACCCAATTAATAAATAAACCAAATTTTTCATACGCTATCCTATTATCTCTTTAAAGGTAGTGATTTATAATGTTTTATAATAGAATTATTCCTAATAATTTTCTTCTTCTTCATCGTCAAAAGTTTTGGCAATTTTTTCAATGTTTAAGCTTTTTGCCATTGCATCAAAAATCTCTTTATAAGTACCGTTCATTTTGTACACATCTTCATGAATCCCGTGTTCTACAACTTCGCCTTGTTTCATCACGTACGTATAATCGGCATCGATAATTTGAGAAATACTATGCGAAATAATGATAACTGTTCGATCTTTTTTGATGGCATCCAAACTATTTTTAATCTGTTCTGTCGCAATTGCATCCAAACTTGCAGTAGGTTCGTCTAGAAAAATAATTGGTGGATTTTTGAGAAACATACGTGCTATGGCGATGCGTTGTTGTTGACCGCCAGATAACAATAAGGCTTTGGATTGATAACCTTCTGGCAAGTCCATAATTTGTTCATGAATATAAGCGCGTTTTGCAGCATCTTCTATTTCTCCGAAAGTTGCGTTGACATTTCCGTAACGAATATTTTCTTCAATTGTTCCATTAAAAATGTGATTTTTTTGTAAAACCAATCCAATATTATCGCGTAAAAATTGTGTGTCATATTCTTCTAAATCAATTCCGTCAAGTAGAATTTTTCCAGAATCAGGTTGATAAAATTTATCCAATAAATTAATCACTGTACTTTTTCCAGCGCCAGACAAACCAACCAAAGCAGTAATTTTATTGGGTTGAATTGTCATGTTGATATTTTTCAAGGCTTTGTAACCATTTGGATAAGAAAAGTCAACATTTTGGATTTCGAATTTTCCTTTTAGATTTGTTGGAAGATAATTCCCAGATGATTCTTTTTCATTGTCTGCTTTCAAAATTCCAAAGAAACTTTCGGAATAAATCATAGCATCATTCATTTCATCGTAAATACGATGCAGTTGACGAATAGGCGCAGAAACGTTGTTAAACAACAAAATATGAAACATAATTGCACCAATTGTCATTTGTCCGTCAAGAACCAAATACGAAGTTAAAATAATGATAATCACTACGCCAAACTGCTCGATAAAAGATTTTAAACCATCAAAAAAGAAACTTGTTTTGCGTGTTTGCATTTGATTATTCGTCAATTCTTTTTGCAAATCAAGTTGTTTTTTACCTTCTATATCTTCTCGGTTAAATGATTTAATTACTGTAATTGAATCAATTATGCTGATAATTCCTTGTGATTTTTGTTCACGATAACCTCTTAAGTTTCGTCGCCAACCACTCAGCTTTTTCGCTTGCTGTTGCGTGATAATGAAATAAATCGGAACGATACAAAGTCCAACCAATCCAACATAAAAATTAGCATTGAACATTAAAATTAAAGCAACAATTGAATTGGCAAAAAGTGGAAGAATATCGATAAAAAAGTTTTGAACTAAACGTGTCAAACTTTCAATTCCTTTGTCAATACGGGTTTGAAGTTTTCCTGCTTGATTATCTTGATTTGTATAAAATGCCATTCTATACGTCAAAATCTTTTCGATAATGGTTTGTGCTAAATCTTGTGAAACTAAGATTCTAAGCTTTTCACCATAATATTTTTGACCAAATGTGATAAAAGCATTCAAGATTTCTTTTGTCATCAAAACAATTGAAATAAACGAAATGATTTTCAGACCTTCTTTTAATCCTTTTCCAGCTTCAACCAAACCATTTATAGAATCTACGGTATACTGTAAAATAAGGGCGTTTACCTGTGACGTAAAAGATCCAACTAAGGTTAGGAGCAAAGTTGCGACAACCAAAGAACGATAAGGTTTTACAAATGGACGTAGATTTTTAAACAGTTGAATGATTGTCATTTATTATTCTTTTAACGGTTGTTCTTTCACAAAAACGTGACCAACTTTTGTGAAATCGTAAGCAATCTCGTATAAATACTCTAATAGATCTTCAATCAGTTCAGAATCATTTTGCAAAGCCTCTGTTTCAATTTCAGTATATGCAACAGTTTTTTCTCCAAATTCTATTGTTTTAGGTAAATTTTCTGTTTCATATTCGCCATAAAGCCGAATGTTTTGTAACAATAATTGCAAAATTTTCTTCATCAATCGAATGTGTTCTGAAGTTAAAATAACAGAATTGTTTTTCTTTAAAATTTTAACTAAACCAACTGAATATGAGACAAATGACTGGTTGAAAATAGTAAATTTATTCAGTTCATTGGCATTTTCTTGTTTTCCTTTTGGTTCAGAAATAACACGCTGAAAAACCGAATTGATATTTGCCATTGCAATAAAAACATCTTTTCTAGCTAATTTATAATAAGTTGTAGAAACTTCATTATCGGCTAATTTTTTAAAAATCAAATAAATAAATTCGTAATTCGCAATCAATGCTTTTTGAATATATTCGTTCATATTATTTTTTTCCCAAGTTGGTAAAATCAAATAACTCGAAATAAACGCCATAAATCCTCCAACAAGCGTGTCTATAAATCGTTCTTGAATTATGTACAATGAATCTTTTTGCGAATAAAAACTAAACGAAATAAGAATATAGGCGGTTAAGTAAAATGTACCTATTGCATATTTGTGACGAATAAAAGTGTAGGCCATCAACATGAAAATAAGCATTAAAGCAAATCGGATACTGTGTTGAGGAATTATCAATAAGATTAAAACCCCAACTAATCCACCGCCAATTGTTCCTTTCAAACGCTGAAAGTTTCGTTTTTTTGTTACACTAAAACCAGGTTTTAAAATTACTAAAACTGTCATCAAAATCCAGTAACTATGATAAGTCATCGGAATAATAAATGTGACGCCATAAGCTAATAACATTACAATTGATGCACGAATTGCATGTCTAAAAATTGAAGATTTTAGATTCAGATGATCTTTTAATTTTCGTAAAGAATAATCAACTGTAGGTTCAAAATGTTCGGCATGATCTAGTGGATTTTTCTTTTTTTCTGTGAACGAATCATCATAAAAAAACTTATGAATAAACTCTATTTTATAAACAATTTGCTTTAGATTGATGTAAATTTTAGATAAAACAATTGGTTTTTGCCCTTCTGCATATAATTCTTTGATGGCATCATCAATCTTTTTCAACTCCACTTCAAAGTCAAAAGTTGGTTGTTTAGGACGTTTGTTCGAGTTAATATGATAAGCAATCATTTTAAGTTCATGCGCTAATTTATTCATTAAATTATAGATTTTGCGCATTGCTTTTGTATCGCCATAAACTTCTCGAATTTTCACATAATCGTATTGATTTGCTGTTACATTCTCAAATATATCCACCAAATCAGAGAAAATAAACACAATCGAACGCCCAATTGGTGTCTGGTCTTTTACCAATTTTTTATTCGAAAAAACTAATTCACGAACTAAACTTTGTTTTTCGTTAATTACAACATGTTCGTCGATTAATTTTTTGATAATATCATCATAATTTGAGTCTTTATCAAACATAGAAGCCTTGATTCGAATGTATTCAGAAATATGAATCATTGTATCAGCTAAGTTTTGCTGCGCCATACGATAAGGACGAAAGGTGCTAATAGCTAGACTAAAAATAGTGTACCAAGCTGCTCCAGCCGTCACAAAAAGCGCAATATGAAGAGGACTTAACTCATGTCGTAAATCATTCATATTCATTACCATCGACATCATAATGACCATTCCAAGCGCACTTGTACGTTGTCCCCAAACGGTTAACATGTTAGAAAAGAAAACGATAACTGTTAAACAAATACCTAGAAATATTGGGTAACTATTAATCGTTTTGGTGAAATACGAAACAAGGAAAATCAAGAGTACGGAAAGCCACATCAGGTTTCGGCGTTCTTTAAATGGACCAGGTGTATCCGTCATGTGTGCTAAAACTGCACCAAGACTTATTGTTACACCGGCATATAAATCGCCAAATAAGCTGGCTACGATAGGTGGAATGATAATCGCTAAAGAAGTTTTTAAGCCATCTGAAAGCGCTTCTCCGTAGATAAAGTTTTCAATTTTATTGATGATTTTCAAGTGTAATTTTTTAAGGTTGAAAATTGTTGTATAAAATTAACACAACTTTTTCCGAAACCCAACTAAACTCGTGAAGTTTTTAGAATATGAAACCCATCAATGCTTTGTGTAAAAATTAAAGTTGTTGTGCCGCCATCAATAATTTTGAATTTTTTCTTGATAACGTCTATTGGCTGATTGTAATTTTTGACCAATAAATTCGCTTTAATCTTTAAAATTTCTTTTTTCGGATTTTTAATTTCTTCTTCAATCAAATAAATTTTTCCAGGAAAATTCTCTAAAAGTTCATTCGAAGTATACAAATGAGTATTCTGATGAAGTTTATGAAGATTGAATTTTTCGCTCAATAATTTGAAAGAACCAGTTTTTAGAATCGCAACATTTGGTTCGTAAATATAATGTTGAATTCCTCCAAAACTTGCATTTGCACTATATTCTTCTTCAAAATGGAAAGAAAATTCGGGTTGATTATTTTCTAAATTAACCGCTTTTATCAAAGGATTTTTTGTCGAAGAATTTTTATCTAAAATGATTAGAAAATCTTTCACTTCATTTTTTAATGCAACAATGTGTATTTCGGAAATCGAATCAATTTGTTGTAGGGTAGAAGTGATGTCCAATAAAGGCGAAAGCTTGATGATAATTTTCTCCGTTTTTTCGAAAAAAGTTGGAATCCATTCTAAAATATTTGGCTCTAAATCTTCCAAAATAAATTTTCTTCCGCTCGAATTTCTTCTTGCTGGATCAAGATAAATCACATCAAATTTTAAAGTAGGATTTTCTTCAAAAAAAGACTGAAAAGTACCTGTATAGGTTTCTAAATTTGGTGCTAAAATTTTAGCATTATGTTGTACAATCTCACTCAATTCAGGATTTTGTTCGATGTGATATACTTTTTCAAAATTCTTTGCAAAAGCCATGGTGTCAATTCCAAAACCTGCGGTTAAATCAATCAAATTTTTTCCTTTAACTAAAGTTGATTTATAATTTGCTGTAGCTTCCGAACTTGCTTGTTCCAAATTAATTGAAGGCGGAAAATAAATGTTTTCTGTCGAATAAAGTGTTGGAAATTTATGTTCTGAAACTTGAATTCCTTTCAATTGTTGTGCAATTTCAGCAGAAGAAATTTCATCAAACAACGATTTTTTCAAACCTATAGATTTGATGTCTTCATGTTCGATCGTTTTCAGATAATCTTGAAATTCTTTTGTTAAAATAGTTGGATTCAAATTGTTATTTTTTAATCATTTTAGTATTTGCTACAATATCGCCTAAACGTTGACTTTCTTTTGAGTTATTTATAATTAAAATTCCAATTAATCCACTGAAAATAAAATAATCTATAGGATCGAAAAGATGACGAATAAAAGATTGCGAAAAACTAATCGGTTTTTCTGTTTTAGCATTTACAGGTTGCAAATTTAGGATTAAATGACCTAAAGTTCCATGAAAAATAACTTCAATTACTACAAAATAAATGAACCAAAAGATAAAAATAGGTAAAGCATTTATTCCGTTTACATTATAACTTCCGTCATTTGCTAAAGTTCCAAACTTATAAATATAGAGCGCTGCAATGATTATAAATAGTGCGTAATCAATAAATCCGGCTATAAGTCGTTGAAAAATGTATTTATTAGATTTCATAGTTTTTAAGAAGTTTTATCAAAGCAAAATGAAGTTCATCTTGTTCGGCAGAAGTAACTTCGATATACGATAAATTATTTTCTAAGGAAATATTAAAACCTTCTTCAATATCGTTGTAATAAATCATATAATTCTTGATTTTACCTACTATCCAAAAATAATCTTCATTACTATAAAAAGGAACTTGTCTTTTTTCTGGAACTATTTTTATAGAATTCCAAAAACACAAAACTTCAGTATCCATCACAGCTACTGAAGTTTCGATTATATTGTTGAGTTCTTTTAATGAAATTGGCGTCCAATTCATGTAAAACTATTTTTTTTCTTCTTTTTCTGCCAAACGAGTTGGAACAATTGGAACAAAAAGTGCTTGTTTTACCACTTTTTCTTTTGGCGATTTTTCAATCACATCCGCAGGATTTCTAAACTTGTTTACACCAATTAATTTAATGGTTTGCTCATCGAAATCTTTTTGCTCTTTTTTCGCGCTTGTGTAAACAAAATCTTGAATAGTTTCATTTTGTAAAGCATTCACAAAACCACCAACATTTTGTATTGTTTTGAACAATTCTAACGCATTTTCAGCCATTTGATTTGTCAAACTTTCGATGTAGAAAGAACCAGCAGCAGGATCAGCAAATTGGTTTAAATAAGATTCTTTTTGCAACAATAATTGTTGTTTAGCAGCTAATTCTAACCCAAAATCAGACTCTTTATTAACTTCATCATATGATCCAACAAAAATAGCGTCACTTGATCCGAAGATAGCCGAAGAAGCTTCTATTGTAGAGCGAATAACGTTGTTGTAAATATCTAATTTAGATTTATTGCGATCGGATGTTGAAGTGAAAATAAATGCTTCACTTTCTTTATTATATTGCTCCAAAATCATTTTCCATAAAAAGCGAAATGCTCTTAATTTCGCAACTTCGAAGAAATAATTACTTCCAACAGCAAATTTAAAATAAATTTTGTCCGCAATATCAGCTCCAAAATTTTCTAAATATTCTACTGCATGTGCAAGTGTAATCGCAATTTGTTGAACATGATTTGCTCCAGCATTTTGATAAACATCTCCTTGAATTGAAATTACTTTTTCGAAATTTTTCAATGCCAAAGCTTCTTTCACCAATTCTTTTGATGCTTTTTCTGAATCATTTTGCCAAAGTCCATTCTGTGCCAAATATCCATAAATATCTAAATCTAAATATTTCAGATTTGGAAGATTTTCAAGCGATTTTAAATCAGAAGTTCCATTATATTTAATAAATAAATCTAGATAATTAGGAAGTTCTAACGATGAATCAATTTGATTTTGATTAATCAAATATCCATACAAAAAGCTGTAATCTTGGTTTTTATTTCCAGTATATTTCGAAATAATTTTCCAATCTTTTGAGGATTTTGGTAATGGTTGTACAGCCGAATAATCGACATCATCCTTTGTATATAATGGTTTTACATTTATTTGATCGTTCGTTCCCCAAACCAAAGTTTCATTATATTCTAAACCTTTTAGCTCGACTTGAACTTTATTTTTCCATTCTTTTTCAGAAATAGAATCAAAATTTTCAAATAACTTACTCATTTTCTTTATTTTGCGGCTTCGTAACTTTTTCTTGCTGAATGATAAAAATATCTTCATCATCTTTTTTCAAGAAATGCTTTTCTCTTGCAATCCTTTCAATTTCAGCAGGATTACTATTTAGTTGATTTAATTTTTCAGACTCAGTATCCAAGTGTTCTTGGTAATATTGTTGATCAACTTCTAATAATTTGATTTGTTTATCCAACTCGCGATGTACGAAAAAAGAATTTTGGTCGAAAAAAATCATCCAAACAGCAAACGCAACCGTTAGAACAAAGTAACGATTCCAAACAAATTTGAATACACGTGTATCCTTAATTTTTCTTTTCGGTACTTCTGGTGTAAGTTCTTTGTCAAAGATTTCTTCCGATTTTTCTTTCATTATACAGTAGTTTTCGAGTTGAGTTTTTCTTTAATTACAGTTGATAAAACTTTGATTGCGACAGAATTTTTCTTTTTCATATTCGGAATAATAATGTCTGCATAGTTTTTAGATGGTTCTATAAATTGCTGATGCATAGGTTTTAACGTTTTTTGATAACGTGTTAAAACTTCGTCTAAATCGCGCCCACGTTCTTGTATATCACGGCGTACGCGACGAATTAAACGTTCGTCAGAATCTGCATGAACAAAGATTTTTACATCAAATAAATCGCGTAAATCTGGGTCAGTCAATACCAAAATTCCTTCTACAATAATAACCGATTGTGGATGTGTTAAAATCGTTTCTTCCTTGCGACTATGCGTAATAAACGAATAGACAGGTTGTTCTATTGATACGCCATTTTTCAATAAAGCGACATGTTCTTTTAGTAATTCGAAATCAATTGATCTTGGATGATCAAAATTGATTTTAGAACGTTCATCAAAAGATAATTCAGGATGATCTTTATAATAATTATCTTGAGAAATAACGATAACGCTTTCCGCATTAAGATCTCTTAAAATATTATTTACAACAGTTGTTTTTCCCGAACCTGTTCCTCCTGCAATTCCTATTACCAGCATTTTTGTTTTATTAATTTTTTTAATTTCGTTTGATGTTTCCATTGCAAGAGTTCTCGTAAAATTTCCTTAAAGATAAAATTTTCCTATCAGAAATTAAAATAAAAAGAAATTGATTCTCGCAAAATTTTAAATGTTGTCGTGAAGAAGTTTTGGTTGATTGATTTTGAGAAAAGAAATAATTATCAACGCATTTAAAAAATGATTGATTTATTATTCGATTATTTAGATGTAGCTCAAACATTTAGGTTTATTTACACAAAAAAAGTACTTTGCAGTACTTGGTTTCTCTTAATCGGATGCAAAGGAAAGAAAAAATTATAAAAACTTTATCTTTTTTATCATTATATTTATAAAATCAGAACTATTATAAAATACTAAACTATGAACGATTTAATCTCAATGTCTACTATTTTTTCGTTATTTCTCGGAATAGGATTAGCCGCCGCTGCTGGTTTTCGGATTTTTCTTCCCTTATTTATATTGAGTTTAGCTGTCAAATTTGCAGGAAGTTTTATTAATCTCGACGAAAATTGGATGTGGGTTGGGAGTACACCAGCTCTTATAACACTTGGTGTAGCGATGTTAGTGGAAATTGGAGCTTATTATATTCCAATTATTGATAATTTGTTGGATACGATTGCGGTTCCCTTAGCTGGAATTGCAGGAACAATAGCGGTTGGAATTACGATGCCAGAAATGAACGAAGTTGCAACTTGGGCTTTGGCGATTATAGCAGGAGGAGGAACTGCGGCTGCGATTAGCGGTACAACTGCTGCTGCAAGAGCTGTTTCGACCACCACAACTGCGGGAGCTGGAAATTTTTTGGTTAATACAGGTGAAACGTTTAGTTCTATTGTATTAAGTATTACGGCAATTGTATTGGCTCCTTTGGCGTTTATTTTTGTACTGATTATTTTATATGTGTGTTATAGAGCATATAAAAGTGTTAGAAAAAAAGGTGATCAGTTATTGGCGGAAGAATTGTGAAAAGAGTGAAGGATTATATTAATAAAAAAAGCTAACCAATTCGGTTAGCTTTTTAATTTTTTTCTAAAAAATATTTAATCCCTTTTATATTTTTCTTTGTAAGTATCAAATGCTTGCNNTGTCAAATTCATTTGATGAAAGTGATTTGAATTCTGAAAGTGTTGGTATTAATTCAATCGAATTAACTAACATTTCAATTTCTGTTTCATATTGACGATTAGCCAAAGAATGAAACGTATCATTCCCGTAAACAGGAACATATTGTTGTTCAATCAAAAAACCAGCATCGGCTTCTGTGTCTACAAAATGAGTTGTAACACCAATTTCGACTCCTTTTGTGATTGCCCATTTTAATGAATCTAAACCTCTTGTCAAAGGTAAAAAACCTGGGTGTGTATTGATAATTTTATGATTTTCAACCAATTCATCTGGTAATAATCCTGCACCTGCAATAATTACATATTCAGCTTTATAATCGTTTAATTGATTATTCAACGTTTCAGCAGTTGTTAAATCAAAATTATAACCAAAACTATTACAGTAATCATCTAAATTTACTTGAATCGCTTTACTTGGACGATGTTGATAAATTGGTTTGAACGGATTTTCTCTTTGTACAAAAGGCAATGCAAATATTTTTACATTTTGATAACCTTTAGCTTTTAATCCGTGTAAAACATCTTGTGTTTTGCGATGAGGAGTATTGTAAGAAATTACTGCTATTTTTGGTTGAGTTGCCATGATTATTTAATCAAATATTTTTTGTGATAATCAACAACATTATCAATTGGTTTTCTAATAATATGACCAACTGTTAAGTGATATTCTGCCGCAACTGAACGAATAACATCTTCGTAAATATGAGCAATCGAACCAATGAAATTTAATTCAGAATGACGAGCTTCTTCGTAAGGCATAATTTGATATTCGATAAAAGAAGACATTGCATCATAAATAATTTTCTGAATAAATGGATCATTTTTATGTTCGACAACAAATTTATTGAAAGAGGCTAAATAAGTATTTGCAAATTTATTTTGGTACACATTTTTATTTAACTCATTTACAGATAATTTATAATAATCATCAAAAGCTTTTGCTAAATGTGGAGGCATTTTTTTTGTATAAAAAGCGCGTAATACACGTTTTCCTAGGTCATTTCCAGAACCTTCGTCTCCTAAAATATAAGCTAAAGATTTTGTTTCTTCGCGCATTGTTGTTCCATCGAAATAACAAGAATTAGAACCTGTTCCTAAGATACAAACCATTGCAGGTTTTCCCATGTAAGTGGCATAACAAGCGGCTAATAAATCATGGTCTACGACAAATTCTGCATTTGTAAAGAAGTTTTGTAAACCTTCTTTAACAACAGCATGCATTGTTTCGCTGGAAGTTCCAGCACCATAAAAAAAGATTTTTGCGAAATCATTTGCAACAGGTGCAAAATCTTCATTTTTTTGTAATTCAGTCGTAATATCTTCTGCTGTTACAAAATACGGATTAAATCCAATTGTACTTGTTCTAAAAACTTCATTAAGGTCGCTATCTAAAATTACCCAATCCGTTTTAGTAGAACCACTATCTGCTATTGCAATCATTTTTTTGTTTTGATATAATTGAAGAGTGCTAAAATAGTATTCTTTTAACAATGCACATAAAAAAACGCCCGAAATTTCGGACGTTTTCAAATTTTTTTTTTAGTGATCATGGTCGTAATCTTCACCTACAACGATTTCGATAAAAGATTGCGTTTGATTTCCAGCGCGATCAATTAAGAATAATCCTAAGTGATAATGTCCTTCCGTAATTCCTTCTGTAGGAATATTTACTTTATGACTTAATGTGTGCTCAGTTTTTCCTGCTGGAATAGCTTCTTCTGCATCATACGTCCAATTAACATTTGCTGTTCTGTGTTGATGACCATCTTCTGCGGAATGAATTTCAATTTTTACCGTTCCCAATTCTACATTGTCTTTCAAAATAGCATCAATTGAGATGGTTTCGCCTAAATGAAATTCATCGTGGTCTTTAGGTGCAATCAAATTAATTTCAGGTTTTGTTGTATCTAATGAAGAATCATCTGATGAACAAGATGTAATGAATAATGCTGATAATGTTATAAATGAATAGTTTAAAATTGAATTTTTCATTGTTTTATTTTTTTTGAATTGAATATTATTTTTTTAAGATTTTGGTTGATTTATTAATAAACAAAATCCTGAGGCGGACCTCGTGTAAAATGATATTCAATTGTAGAATGTTTAATTTTTTCTACTTGTTCAAAACTTTCTTTACTGTAAAATTCTTCGTTCGGTTTTGATTCTATTTTTGGTTCATCATGCGTGTCAATAAAGACAGAGTAATAGGTGAAATGATTACATTGATGATGAATAATTTCTTTCTTTTGATTCGAAAAATCTTGTGAATGATCGATTAAAGAAAAATGTAATTGATTAAAAGTTGGAATCGAAAAAAGAATAATACTAAAGAAAAGTCCAAAAATAGGATGTTTCTTTTTCATGTATCAACTATTTTCCGAACGGAATTCCTAACATAATTTGTATGTTTCGAGCTTGTTCTGGTAATTGCAATGCACGATAAAAACTGGTGTGATTGTAATAGTTTTTATTGAATAAATTAGAAACCTGAACACTTAAATTTGCACTAAAATTATTGAATTTAAGTTTCGTTTTTCCTCCAATTCCAACCAAGAAATAACTTGGAGTGATATCTTCATTTTGTGCAATTTTATCTTGCTCAAATGTATATTTTCCATTTGCAAAAAAGCTCAAACCTTCTAAAAATGCAATATTTTGATTGATTTTATAATTAATTTGTCCAAATAAATTATTTGCAGGAGTGAAAGGAAGATAATTTCCGAATTTTTTATTTTCCGTAATTTGTCGATTGTATAAATATTCGTACACAAGATTTGCATCAAAATTTTCGTTGATTTTCTTACGAACTTCAAATTCAAAACCAGTCAACAAAGCTTTGCTTTGTGTATATTGATAAATTTGTCCACCATGAGGAAGAATCGAAAATTGTCCCGAAGGTTTTAAGAAAATATAATTGCTGAAATAATATAAATACGGACTTAGCGAAATATTCCAATCATTTTTGTGAAAAACAGATTTGAAATCTACAGCAATTCCTTTTTCTATATCAAGATTTTCGTCACCTCGTTCATGTCTAAAACTACCGTGATGAATTCCGTTAGAACCCAATTCTATAGCGGTTGGTAAACGGAAATTTGTTCCAACATTCAAGTTGAAATCCCATAAATCATTTGGTTGAAAAGTTGCACCAATCATTCCGTTTAAATTACTGAAACTACGATCGATTGATTTGCTACGATTTGCATAATAATCTGCAATGCCTTCAGAATTACCTTTTTCAATCAAATAATTGTAAAGAAATTCATCAAAATAACCTTCCGATTTGAACGTCGAATAATCGTAACGTAAACCAGCAGTTACTTTCCAACGATTTCCTTTTTTGAATTCTTCAATCAAAAATCCGCTAAAAATATTTCGGTCATATTTTGGTAATAAATAATTGTAACCGGCAATATTATTGGCTTGTAATTGCGCTTGTGCGCCAATTATTGTTTTGAAATTTTTGCTATGATTATGTTCAAATTTTAATTGAGAATCATACGTTGATAAATTAAAATCTAATTCTAAATCAGGATTTTTTGTTGGAACTGGTTGATTTGCATAATGTGTGTGAAATGAACTAACTTCTTGTCGACGATTGTTTTGATAACTTGCTAAAAATTTTAAAACGTCTTTTGAATTTAAACGAAATTCATTTTCGGAAATTACTTTAAAATGATTCACTTTTTGATAAGGAAATTCGATATTTCTATAATTTCCATCATCTTGAAGTCTATCTACAGAAGGAATTCCGTGTGAACCAGGAAAGAAACCGATTTTCTGATTAACGTTAGAAACCGTTAAAATTGAACGAAATTTCTCACCAATATAACCTGTTTGTATTTCAGCATTCAAATCTTGTCCAGCCGTATTTTTTACACGTTTATTGTAAATTGGTAAATAGCGATTCAGGTAATAAATGCGATCGGTAGTCGTTCTGTAGTCTGCATAATCAGAATAAGAACCTTTTATTTTATAGAAAAAATGATCGTTACGAGATTTCAAATTAAATCCAATTCCGTAATTATCATTTATTGATTGATATAAAGTTTTTGCTTCTCCAGAAAGTGAATGTTTCGCTGGTAAATTGTTATTGTTAATCTTGATAACTCCAGCAATAGCTTCATTTCCGTACTCCAAAGCCGCAGGCCCTTTTATCACTTCGACATCTTCAACATTTAGCGCATCAATCTCCAAACCATGATCGGCTCCCCATTGTTGTCCTTCTTGTTTTACACCATTTTCAGCAACAATTAATCGATTGAAACCAAGTCCACGAATAATTGGTTTTGAAGCTGATGATCCAATTCCAGAAGCATTAACACCTGCAATATTTTCAAGTGATTTGGCTAATGATCCTGCATAGTTTTCTTGAATATAAGATTGATCGACACGATCTACATTAGCTGTTGAAAAATCGTGATGATGCCCTAAAACAGTAACTTCATCTAAATTATATGCTTTGTGAAAAGTAAGTGTAAAAACAAATTTTTGTTGAGAATCAAACGTAATATTTTGAGAAAAAGGTTCGTAACCTTGCTCATCAATTTGAACTTGATAATTTCCTTTGTTTAAATTCTCAATTCTAAATTTTCCTTCGGCATTTGTGTGATATTCTTCGTTGTTGAAGTATACAGTTGCGAAAGGAATTGGTTTTTGATTTTTATCTATAATTTGACCTTCGAAAATGTTTTGTGCAAACACAGTTCCGCACAATAATGTAGCCGCAATACTACATTTTATGTTGATTGACATAAATACAATAATTTAATAACGTTAAAAAAATAAGGTGGTTTTTTCTGAAATTAAATTGCGTAGGGCGGTGCTCGAAGACTTTTTTGAGTAAGTAATACAGCTTGTTTTACACGAGTTGTGTAAAGTGTTTTATCTTTTTGGATAAATGATTGTGACCATTCAAATAACTCAATTTCTGAATCATTTTCTATAAAATGTTGATTGAAATGGCAAATTGTACAGCTATGATCGTGTACGTTAGAGAATTTGTCTTTCAGCTCTTTGTGCTCTTTATTTAGAGCATGATCCAATATATGCGCAGACTGATACACTGTCATAAACAGTGAAATCGTAAGCATAATATATTGGATAAATTTTTTCATTCAGTTTACAAAAATAAGATTTTATTTCATTTCTTTCAACTCTTTCATGTTTTGTTGAAGTTTTCTTAAAAATAAAAAATAAATAATCCCATAATAAACCGTTCCTATAATCACAATAAAAGCAACAGCAGTTATTATTGCAATCCAACCATAAACAGCAGCATTATTCACAATTGGCTGTATATCATGAGCGTGTTTTGCCAAATAAATAGATTGGCCTAATTCGTAATAGAATGGGGCAGAAGAAACAATTAAACTTAAAACGGTGAAAAGAATAAACAAGTTCACCAATCGACGAAATGAAATAATATTTTTCATCAAATCGACTACAGATTGATTAAGATCTATTTTTTTGAAATAACGATAAGCCATCACCAAAAATCCAAACGTAATCACAATACTAAAAACCGAAGCGATCTCGTAATTGTTAATTGTTTTTTCTTCGACTAATGTTTTGACTTCGTTATTAAAAAAATTTTTTCCTGAAATTAAAACATATAAATTGTAGACAAGAAAAAGGATAAATTCGCAAAAAGTGAATATAAATAACCATTTTATTGTCGTTGATGATTTTTTCTTCAACATTTGAAAAATTTGATTTTGATCAAACTTTTCTTCTTCCTTTATGGAACCCCAAATTGATTTTAAGTCATCTAACTCCATTATTGTTCCATTTTAGACATTATTTCTTTTAATTTTATCTTTACTCTGTTCATTTTTACCCGAGCATTAACTTCTGAAATTCCTAAAGTTTCAGCAATATCTTTATAAGGTAAGTCTTCCAAAAATAGCAGTACCAATGCACGTTCTACGTCGTTTAATAATCTAATTGCTGCGTATAAAAGTGTGATACGCTCTTCTAAAAATTCGTCTTTGTCATCAGATTTTAAGTTTAAAAATTGAGCTTCATTAAAATCAGTTTCACTGGATTTTGTTTTTTTTCTAATTAAAGTAATTGCTGTGTTTAAGCTAACACGATACATCCACGTACTAAATTTTGAATCTCCTTTGAAAGAGTCATAAGAGCGCCATAATTGCAAAACTATTTCCTGAAATAAATCGTCATGAGAATCCTTGTCGTCTGTGTAAATACGACAAACTTTATGGATAATTCCCTGATTTTTCTCGACTAATTCGGTAAATATTTTTGCTTTATTATTCAAACTATTATTCTGTTGCTCTTTATTTGTAGTAAAAAAAAGAATAATGTTACAACTAAAAAATAAAAAACCCTCTTATATTTCTATAAGAGGATTAACCTAACTAACTTAAACCTATGAAAAGTTGTTCTACTTTTCTACTGCAAGTATAGAAATTAATTATTTATTAAGCAATAAAAATTTAGAAAATTTGTTAAAAATGTCTTAATTAACTAAGAATGATTCTAAACTATCGAAATCTGTTAACGAAATGATATAATTCATTGTGATTAGAGCAACGGGATGATTAAATTTGTGGAAATATCTAAAAAATTAAACGAATTGCTTTATGGCAAATGAATCATTACTAAAATCGTCGATTGGTAAGAAGTTCGCGATGGCGCTTTCAGCGTTATTTTTGATCGTGTTCTTGTTACAACATTTCGTGATTAATGCATTATCTGTTATTAATCCGAATGGGTTCAATGAAGTTTCGGCTTTCATGAGTGATAACCCTTTTATCCAATATTTAATGCAGCCTATTTTATTAATTGGTGTTGTATACCACTTTGTAATGGGGTTTGTATTAGAAGCGCAAAACAAGAAAGCGCGTGGACCAGTTGCTTATCAAAAGTATAATGGTGCTGCAAATGCTTCTTGGATGTC
The DNA here is from genome assembly GCF_002453775.1 of Empedobacter sp. UBA6745. Lineage (NCBI taxonomy): Bacteria > Pseudomonadati > Bacteroidota > Flavobacteriia > Flavobacteriales > Weeksellaceae > Empedobacter > Empedobacter sp. UBA6745. The sequence continues at coordinate 104,485 of NZ_DKHL01000018.1, read as the reverse complement.
AAGAAACATGTTAGTTTCTGGATCTGTAATTTTAGTTTTCTTATTATTACACTTGTATGACTTTTGGGTTCCTACAATTACTGATCACTACATTGCTCCAAATCCTGAGTTTGCTCAAGGAAATTACTTTATGGATCACTTAAACCACGTTTTCACATTAGAAGGTGCTTTAAGTTTTGTAAGATTAGTAATTTACATTGTTGCATTTGTATTTTTATCATTACACTTACAACATGGATTTGCATCTGCATTCCAATCTATTGGTGCAAGACACAACAAATACACTCCAGTAATTGTTGCTTTCGGGAAATGGTATTCAATTTTAATTCCAGCAGGTTTCATTATCATCGCTGTTTACCATTTTTTTGTTAAATAATTAAATAATATCAAGAAATGAGTATATTAGATTCAAAATCTCCACAAGGAGATATCGCACAACAATGGAGCGAACACAAAGCACACTTAAACTTAGTGGCTCCAAATAACCGTGATAAAATTGATGTTATTGTTGTAGGTACAGGTTTAGCTGGTGGTTCTGCAGCTGCTACTTTAGCAGAGTTAGGATACAAAGTAAAAGCTTTCTGTTACCAAGATTCACCACGTCGTGCGCACTCTATTGCTGCACAAGGGGGGATTAATGCTGCTAAAAATTATAAAGGAGATAACGACTCTATCTACCGTTTATTTTACGATACAATCAAAGGTGGTGATTACCGCGCTCGTGAGTCTAACGTTTATCGTTTAGCAGAGGTTTCTGGTAATATTATCGACCAATGTGTAATGCAAGGGGTTCCTTTTGCACGTGATTACGGTGGGTTATTAGATAACCGTTCTTTTGGTGGGGTACAAGTATCTCGTACTTTCTATGCGAAAGGTCAAACAGGACAACAATTATTATTAGGAGCTTATTCAGCAATGAATCAGCAAATCCACTTAGGGCACATCCAAATGTACAATCGTCACGAAATGTTAGACATTGTACTTGTAGATGGTAAAGCTCGTGGTATTATCGCTCGTAATTTAATTACAGGTGAAATCGAAAGACATTCTGCTCACGCAGTAGTTATTGCTACTGGTGGTTACGGAAACGTATATTTCTTATCTTCTAATGCAATGGGTTCTAACGTAACTTCTGCATGGAAAATTCACAAAAAAGGTGCTTATTTTGCTAACCCTTGTTATGTACAAATTCACCCAACTTGTATTCCAATCCACGGAACAAATCAATCTAAATTGACTTTAATGTCTGAATCTTTACGTAACTCTGGTCGTATCTGGGTTCCTAAAAAGAAAGAAGACGCTGAAGCAATCCGTGCTGGTAAGAAAAAAGCAGTTGATATCAAAGAAGAAGACAGAGATTACTACTTAGAAAGACGTTATCCTGCATTTGGTAACTTAGTTCCTCGTGACGTTGCATCTCGTGCTGCAAAAGAGCGTTGTGATGCTGGTTATGGTATTGAAGCAAATGAAACTGGAGAAGGAGTTTACTTAGATTTTACAGATGAGATCAAGAAAAAAGGTCGTGAGGTTGCTTTCGCAAACGGAGATCAAAATCCATCAGATGCTGAAATCGAGAAATTAGGTAAAAAATGGATTGAGGAGAAATATGGTAACTTATTCCAAATGTATTGGAAAATTACAGATGAGAATCCATACGAAAATCCAATGCGTATCTATCCAGCAATTCACTACACAATGGGTGGTGTTTGGGTTGACTACAACTTACAATCAACAATTCCTGGATGTTTCGTAGTAGGAGAAGCTAACTTCTCTGATCACGGAGCTAACCGTTTAGGAGCTTCTGCATTAATGCAAGGTTTAGCAGATGGTTATTTCGTATTACCTTATACAATTGCAGATTATTTATCAGCAGATATTCGTACAGGTAAAATTCCTACAAATACGCCAGAATTTGATGAAGCTGAAAAGGCTGTTAAAGACCAAATTCAACATTTCTTAAGCAATAAAGGAACTAAAACTGTAGATAGTTTCCACAAACGTTTAGGAAATATTATGTGGAACAAAGTAGGTATGGCTCGTAATGCTCAAGGTTTAAAAGAAGCGATTGCTGAAATTGCTGCTTTACGTGAAGAATTCTATCGTGATGTAAAAGTTCCTGGTGATGCTAACGAAATGAATACTGAGTTAGAAAAAGCTGGACGTGTAGCTGACTTCTTAGAATTAGGACAGTTAATGGCAATTGATGCTCTTAACCGTAATGAGTCTTGTGGTGGTCACTTCCGTGAGGAGTACCAAACAGAAGAAGGTGAAGCAATGCGTGATGATGAAAACTATACTTATGTTGCCGCTTGGGAATATAAAGGTGATGATATCAACACTGAGGTTTTACACAAAGAGGAATTAAATTACAAATATATCGAGCTTAAAACTCGTAGTTATAAATAATAAAATCATTTTGCTTGATAACAAACTTTCAAGCAAAATGTCAAAATATCATATAGAATTATGGCATCATCAAAAACAATCAGCATCACGCTGAAAATTTGGCGTCAAAAAAACGCTAATGCTCAAGGAAAAATGGAAACATATTCCTTAAAAGATGTTTCTACTGATTCTTCTTTCTTAGAAATGCTTGATTTATTAAACGAGCAATTAATAGAGGAAGGAAAAGAGCCAGTTGCATTCGACCACGACTGTCGTGAAGGTATTTGTGGTATGTGTTCTTTATTCATCAATGGAGAAGCGCACGGACCAGATAGAGGTGTTACAACTTGTCAATTACATATGCGTATGTTCAAAGATGGTGAAACGATTTACATCGAACCATGGAGATCTGCTGCATTCCCAGTAATCAAAGATTTAATTGTAGACCGTTCATCTTTCGACCGTATCCAACAAGCTGGTGGTTACATCTCTGTAAATACATCAGGACGTACAGTAGATGCAAACAATATTCCAGTAAACAAAATGCATGCAGATGAAGCGTTCGACGCTGCAACATGTATTGGTTGTGGAGCTTGTGTTGCAACTTGTAAAAATGGATCTGCAATGTTATTCGTAGGAGCTAAAGTTTCTCAATTCGCATTGTTACCACAAGGACAAGTAGAAGCTGCTCGTCGTGCTCAAAAAATGGTTGCACAAATGGATTTAGAAGGTTTTGGTAACTGTACAAATACAGGAGCTTGTGAAATCGAATGTCCAAAAGGAATTTCTTTAGATAACATTGCACGTATGAACCGTGAGTATTTATCTGCAAAAATTGTATCACAAGAATAATAACATTCTGATATATATTAAAAGAGCGACATGTTTGTCGCTCTTTTTTTGTTATAATAATTGCAAAAAAAAAAAGGATTTCAATCTCTTGAAATCCTTCCCAATGTCAAATTCTTTCTTCTGAATAAGTCCATTGTAACTTGTTCTTTTTAAATGATTATAAAAAAGAATTTTTATAAATAGAACAAATATCTATTGTAAATAATAAATGAAATGTACTCATATATGAGAGACTATTAATCCTATGCAATAACTATGAGCAAAATCGATTTAAAAAGAACGTCTAGGGAAAAAAGGATTTCAATTTCTTGAAATCCTTCCCGAAATTTTTGATAATGATTTGAATTAATTTTCACCTTATTATGAAAATTCTCTGTCGGCTTAAAAATTTCGTTATTTTGTGGAAAAACAACTATTAATTTTAATGTTCTGTTTCAAAACAACTAAAGTATTTTGAAGTCCTGAACGAATAATTATTAATTCCTTGATGTAAAATTAATGACAAAAATCATGTTTTGCAAATTATTTCAGATTAATTTTAAAAGTTTAACACATCAATAAATCTATTTAGAAATAAAAAATCCAGCACATTATGTGCTGGATTTTAAGTTTAAGACTACTAAAATATAGTGTTCTGAGATTATTTAATGTTCTTAAAACTTCTATTGATAAAATTTGTTAACTCTTTACCTTTTAACAAACCTTGTGATAATTTTGCTAAATCTAATGCTTGGTTAATCAACGCATCTTTTTCTTCTTTCGAATCTTTAGCCAAAATCTCTGTTGCTAAATCCGAGTTTGCATTCACAACAACATTATACATTTCAGGGAAATTACCCATTCCAAACATTCCTGCTCCACCAGAAGCCTGCATATCTTTCATACGACGCATAAATTCTGATTGCGTAATGATGAAAGGCGCATCTGTTCCAGATAAATCTTCTAATTGAATTGTATATGATTTGTTGTTGATTGATTCTGTGATTTCAGTTTTCAATTTTTCTTTATCATCATCAGATAATTTGGAAATTTTAACTTCATCTTTTTCAATCAAATTATTGATATGATCTGCATCAACACGAACAAATGTTACATTTTCTTTTGTAGATTCTAACTTCTGAATCAAGTGAGAAGAAATAGGAGAATCTAATAAAATTACTTCGTAACCTTTTTCTTTCGCAATTTGTATGTATTGATCTTGTCCATCAACATCAGAAGCATAAAGAATAACTAATTTTCCGTCTTTGTTGGTTTGATTGTCTTTGATTGCAGCATTCAATTCATCCCAAGTGAAATATTTACCATCAACTGTTGGATACAATGCAAATTTGTCAGATTTTTCGAAGAATTTATCTTCCGAAATCATTCCATATTCAATGACAACTTTAATATCGTTCCATTTTTGCTCGTAATCTTCACGATTTTGATTCATTAATGAAGACATTTTATCCGCCACTTTTTTCGTAATGTGCGCCGAAATTTTCTTCACAGCTCCATCAGCTTGTAAGTACGAACGAGAAACATTCAACGGAATATCTGGAGAATCAATCACACCACGCAATAACATCAAGAAATCAGGTACAATTCCTTTCACTTCGTCTGTTACAAACACTTGATTTTGGTACAATTGAATACGATCTTTATCAATATTGATATTGTTTCCTAATTTTGGGAAGAACAAAATTCCAGTCAAATTAAATGGATAATCAACATTTAAATGAATGTGGAATAAAGGTTCTTCAAATTGCATTGGATACAATTCTCTGTAGAAATTTTGATAATCTTCGTCAGATAATTCAGATGGCACTTTTGTCCAAGCCGGATTTGTATTATTGATAATATCATCAACTTCGATTTCCTCAGGTTTTGCATCTTCAGCAGCACCTTCTGGTAAAGGAAGTGTTTCTTTTTTCGTTCCAAATTTGATCGGAATTGGCATGAATTTATTGTATTTATTCAATAATTCACGGATTTTCCATTCGTCTAAAAACTCTTTCGAATCTTCAGCAATATGTAAAATGATTTCAGTTCCACGCTCAGTTTTATCCGAATTTTCTAATGTAAATTCAGGAGAACCATCACATGTCCAATGAACTGCTGGCTCGTCTTTGTATGATTTTGTAATGATTTCTACTTTATCCGCAACCATAAACGCAGAATAAAAACCTAAACCAAAATGTCCGATAATTCCGTCCGCATCTTGGTGTTGATTGATAAATTCTTCCGCTCCAGAAAACGCCACTTGATTGATGTATTTTTCAACCTCGTCAGCTGTCATTCCCAAACCTTGGTCGATGATATGTAAAGTATTGTCTTCTTTATTTATTTTTACCTCAATTTTTGGATTTCCGTACTCAACTTTTGCATCACCAATACTTGTTAAATGTTTCAATTTCAATGTTGCATCAGAAGCATTAGAAATTAACTCACGTAAAAAGATTTCGTGATCGCTGTACAAGAATTTTTTAATTAATGGGAAGATATTCTCAACCGAAACATTAATATTTCCTTTATTCATTTTATTGTATTTTTTTATTTATAAAATTAGTTTTCTATTGAATGGTCTAAAATGTATGATTTGTAGACGGAAACTAATTTTCAAAAGATATTCCAAACCAAGATTTCTGACAATTTGTCGCAGCAGTAATTTTAATGCTATTGGATTTATCCGTATTTTCGATTAAAATTTACAAAGATGAAATTCGGAAAAGTAGAAAATCCAGAATTGGTTGATTTTACATTGCCCAAAACACCTAATGAAACTATTGAGCTTTTAAATTCTTACGATAAAACAAATAATTTTGAAGTTTATGTAGGTTGTGCAAAATGGAATAAACAAGATTTGAAGAATTTTTATCCACCTAAAACGAAAGATGAATTAAGTTATTATTCGACTCAATTCAATAGTATTGAGCTTAATGCAACATATTACCGTTCTCCTAGCAAAGAAAATGTAGAAACTTGGGCGAATAAAACGCCAAAAGATTTTAAATTTTTCCCGAAAATTCCACAAAGTATAAGTCATTATGGTCGATTACAAAATGTGACAGATAAATTAACTCAATATTTGGATGCAGTAGCGTTGTTTGAAGATAAATTAGGAATGATTTTCTTGCAAATGCATGAAAATTTCGCTCCAAAAGATTTTGATAAACTTCAGAATTTTATTGAAAATTTTCCGAAAGGTTATCCTTTGGCAGTAGAATTACGCCATGAAGATTGGTTTTCTAATGAAGAAAACTTTAATCGATTGATAACTTTATTAGAAAAGCATAATATTTCAAATATTATTGTTGATGCTGCAGGTAGGAGAGATATGGTGCATATGCGATTGACTTCTAGCGAAGCTTTTGTACGTTTTGTTGGAGCAAATATTCCATCTGATTATGAACGCTTGGATGAATGGATTGATACAATTAAACTTTGGAAAGCAGAAGGTTTGCAAAAATTGTATTTCTTTATTCATCAAAATTTGGAACTCGAATCTCCTATGCTTGCAAAATATTTTATCAAAAAATTAAACAATGATTTGGATTTAGACATTCGTGGTCCGCAAGATGAATTGACGTTGTTTTAGACGTTTAAGATTATTAGAAATTATTTTAAAAACTATATGAAAAAACTTTTATTTGTACTACTTACATTTATTACTCTCACTTTTTCTTTTGCTCAAGTTCAGAATTTGAAAGAGTTGTCTACTGGAGTTTTAGAGCAATCTTCTCGACTTAATGACAACGATGGAAATGTGATCGGATATGCATTCATTTTCAACAAAGGATTAATAAAAGAAGATAAATTTGTTCAATACGAATATGTATTGTTAGACAATAATTTGAACAAAATTACGAATGGAGATTTTGAGCTTCGTAACATTGCAAAGTCAATTTATACCTTTACAGGAATAGAATTTTTGAAACAAAAATTGTATATCAATTCAAAATTATACCATGCTAAAAGTTTTGGAGAATATGGAAATATTTTGATGAAGCTTGATTTGAAAACAAATAAAAGTGAAGATGTTATGTTTTATAGAAATGGTAGTTATACTTTGTTTTCTGAAGTTGAAAGTTTTGATAAGATGAAATTTTTAAACACTTCAATGTATTCTGCCAATGTATTTAAAATATATAAAGACGAAAATCAAGTTTATTATGTTGATTTTAAGATTGGTTTCGAAAATCTTTTAGAAAGTATAAATATTTATAACGATAATTATGAGAATACTTTTTCTTATGTAATTGATAAAAAGATGAGAAAAGATGGATATAAATTTGAGTTAGGAACTTTTAAAAATGATCAATTAGTTTTATTGCAAAAAAAGAATGACGAATCTTCTGGATTTAATAAAATAGGAGTGGAAAGATTGTTAACGTATGATTTAGCTGATGGGAAAAATACATCAAATATTGTATATAGTTCAAAAACTAATCGAAACGGAATTTATGTTTTTCCTGAGATGGAAATACAAAATGATAAACTACTTGTAATTGGAGAAATAAAAGAATCTTCAGAATATGCGATTCCATTCTCTAGATTTGGACCAACTATTGGATTGATACGAACAATTTATGATAATGTAGGAAAGCAATTGTTAGAAAAAAGAATTAACTACAGCGAAATATTTTCTGATATTGGTTTTAAAACGTTAAGAGATAATGATGGTTATCGCTATGCTTTGAAAGAATTTTTTAATTATAATGATAATTCGTTTACGGTTTTATTAGAAAAGCAAAAAGGAGATAATAGCTTTACCGTTATTAGATCTACAGATTATATTATCGCTAATTTTGATAGTAATGGGATTTTTAAAAATCATATTGTACTAGAAAAATCGAAACAAAAAATGTTTGATAGTTATCTTTTTTCTCAAGAAAATAAAACTGAAAACGAAGTTTTGTTTTTTTATAGTGAACAAGATAAAAATGATAAAAAAGTTTGGAATTTAATTATCAATAAACTTAAAAATGGCGTGTTAACTCAAGATAAAATGCCTTTCAAAACAAAGGAAACAAGTATGCGTTTTGGTAAAGCTAAATATGGTTATATTTTTATTAGTGAATATAATAAAGATGAAAAAGAAAGCTCAGTTCGAATATAAAAATTAAATTTATAAAAAGGAAAAAAGCAACTAATTAGTTGCTTTTTTTGTATAATGTTCACCAATATTTTTTAATTCGTCATTAGTCAAACTCCATAAGAAACTGAGTAACTTTTGCTTATTAATATTTTTATCATTTGCATCAACTTGAGCAACATGTTTATTAAACTTCAACGATTTTCGACTTTCATATAGTTTACTGAAAATCATTCCAATATATTTGTCTAAATATGTTCTATTCGAATGATTTTGCTTCTCATACATCAACTCCAAAAGTGCAGTTGTATATTCTTTATTGTGAATATAATTTTCGTAATAATTTTGGATTACTTTTGCTTTAATATTTTCAAATTCTGCCGAAGGAGTTACATTTTGTTTCGTAAAATCTTCTTGAAAATTATTCTGAATCCAATCTAATCGATCTTTCAAATTTGGATGTGTACGAATAGAATCTTTATCAATATATTCAGTAAAATTTAATCCTTCGAACAATGAGTTTTTTTCTATTTTAATCGATTTAGGATTGAATTTTTGTTCAGGCAAATCAAATAAATAAGCATAGATAGAATCATCAAGTATAAATTTATCGCTTTGATCAAATTCTTCAATTTTCTTTAAAAGATGAAAATATTCGCTTTTAGGATAATTAAGATTTTTATATAAAATGTATCCCAAACTATCAGCAGAAATCTCTTTCTTGCGTGATTGTTCTGCTAAATCATATTTTTTTTGAATAACTTCATTTTGAGATTTAATCAATTTTAAAAAATCTTGTCGCTTGATTGACTTAATTTCACGTTTAAAATCTTTCTCAAATTCAGCATCTTGTTCTATTGCTAATCTTGTGTGATTTAATTGATTGTGAGCAATCTCATGACAGATTACTGCTGCAAATTGAAATTGATTATCTAACAAATTAAACAAACCAGATTCTATAAAATATACATTAAAACCAAGTGAAGAAGCATTTGGAATATTAGATTTTATGATATAAAATTTATTTTTATTTATTTGTAATTCAGCGTTTTTAGAAATGATTTGATTAAAAATATTTTGAGTAAATTTCTGATAATCATTATCTAATACGTAATTATTTTTAGTATAATTAAGAGAAATTCGATGTTCTAAAAATTCAAAATAATTTTCATATTCTTTTCTTTCTTCTTTTGAATTGAAATTACTAAGAGTTGATTTTATATTTTTAATATACTTAGAATCTAATTCCTTTGTTTGTGGATAAACAGATTGTATTAATAATAAGTAAGAGAAGAAAAGTATAAAGTATTTCATTCTATTTTTTGAAAAAGATTAGTATATAATTCTCACAAAAATATACAAATAATTCTTTAAACCTCGATTGTTTCAACTAATTTTGCAGAACAAATAAAACAAAAGATTCTTCTCAATTATGAAACAATTTACTTCGGTTTATGATGTAGAAAACATCGACGAATTACTAAAAACAGCCTTAGAAATTAAAGCAAATCCTTTTGCTCAACAAGAAGTTGGTAAAAATAAAACAGTTGGTTTAATTTTTTTTAATCCAAGTTTACGTACACGTCTAAGTTCTATTAAAGCGGCTTATAATCTTGGAGCAAATGCTTGGGTTTTGAATGCTGGAGCAGATTCTTGGACATTGGAAATGGCTGATGGTGCTGTGATGAACGGAGATTCGCAAGAACATATCAAAGAAGCAATTCAGGTAATGAGTGCGTATTGTGATGTTTTAGGCGTTCGTACTTTTCCGAAATTAGTAGATCGTGATGAAGATTATAACGAAATCATGTTCAATAAAGTAAAAGAATTATCTTCTGTTCCTGTTGTGTCTTTGGAAAGTGCAACATTACATCCATTACAATCTTTTGCTGATTTAATTACAATTGCAGAAAAAACGGGTTATACGCCTGGGACAAAACCTGAAAAGAAAGTGAAAGTTGTGATGACTTGGGCGCCGCATCCACGTCGTTTGCCACAAGCTGTTCCGAATTCTTTTGCGCAATGGTTTTCTAAAGTAGATTGGGTAGATTTTACAGTTGTACAACCGAAAGGATATGAATTAGATTCCAAATTTACTGATGGAGCAATGATAGCTTATGATCAAGATGAAGCATTGAAAGATGCAGATTTTGTCTACGCAAAAAACTGGTCTTCTTATGAAAATTATGGTCAAGCGAATGATGGTGATAAAGATTGGGAAGTGACAATGGATAAAATGAATTTAACAAATAACGGAAAATTTATGCACTGTTTACCAGTTCGTCGTAATGTGGTAGTATCTGACGAAGTTTTAGATTCTGATTGTTCTATCGTAATTGATGAAGCAACGAACAGAATTTTCTCAGCTCAAACTGTTTTCCACGAGATCCTGAAAAATAAGTAGTAAACTACAACATACAAAAAAGGCTTAAAATTAATTTTTAAGCCTTTTTTGTTATATTATTTCTTGATTATTTTTTTTGTACTTTCTTTTCCATCTATAATTGTTCTTAGTATATAAATGCCTTTTGGTAAATGTTTTACATTGATAGACTTTTCAGAAGTGTTAAGAATTAATTTACCATTCATATCATACAAGGTAGCAGTGGTTAACTTTCCATTTGTTTGAATATTTATGGTTTCTGTTGTTGGGTTAGGAAAAATGTCAAAACTAACTTTGTTTGATTCATTTGTAAATAAATCATCTTTTGGTAAATCTATTAAGAATGAAACTGAAGTTGTATCTGTTCTTCCTACTCCAACGATATGTTTGCCATCTCTTGATATTCCTAACGGTAAAGAAAATGTAACTCCTAAATTATCTATTCCTAAACTTTTAACATAATCATTTAAGTTTTGGTAACCATCTTTTTCTGTCCAAATAAATCCTTGTCCCATTGTTGCTCCTCCTGGCCAATTTCTATAATAACCAATAATGACACTACCATTATAATTTGAAGAAGTAGCACTACCTCTATAGTACATTCCCGCATTAGGATCTTCAATTTTGATTAATCCAGTTTCTTTGCTCCATTTTGAAGCATAATATCCACTAGAACCTAACATCCACTTTCCATTTCCAGATATGTAACCAATTTCATTAACGGAATATCCATTCTGGTCTTTAATAATTACCTGTTCTCCATTTTCCCAATAACATCCTTCTCTTAATCCTGTAATATTATCTTGCCATCCAACAAATATTTTACCGTCATCACTTACATTATTAATTCTAGAGCTACTTGTTTCTATAGTAGATCCTATATCAACTAGGCCAGTTTCTTTCGTCCAATAAACAGCATGTGCTGTTTTGCCAGAAGTTTGAGCTAAACCAACTAATTTTTTAGAATCAGGCGTCATTCCCCAAAGAGAACTCGCAACACCATCAGTTGAAAATCCTAATGATCCCAAATATGTCCAAGTTTTGGTTGTAGTATCGAATATGCCTATTTCTGCAATATTTTTATTTGGATTTGTGATAGTTGTAGCAATTATTTTCCCGTCAGAAGAAACCGAAGGAACTCCTTGATAATATACATTATCAGGCATTGTACCTAGTAATTGAGTTCCTAATTCTTTTGTCCAGTAATAACTACCCGATGTTGTATTTGAGGTAACAACTTTTCCATCATCAGATATTCTATAAGAGAATTCACCATTTCCTATTAAATATACTTGAGCATTTAATAGATTTGAATACATTGTTAATGCAAAAAAACTAGCACTTAACAAACAAGAATAAATTTTTTTCATAATTACATATTTGTGTTAATTGTATAGTTCAAAATTATTTATATAATGAATTTCATTAACAAAATGATTATTATATAATTAAAATTCATTTTTTTTAAAATGTAAAACATTTTATATTAATGTTATGCGTGTTTATTTTGTTTTGAAAAATTCATGAATTTAATATTAATTAAATTGATGAATCTATCCTAATTATCCAATATTATAAATTTAGTCAATCATATAATCAAAAACTAAAATCTCCGAAATTATAGATTTGTTGTCAATTTTGTATCTTTGAATAAAGATTTACAAATGGCAGATTATATCAGAATTCATCCAGAAAATCCACAAGAAAAAGCGATTGATCAAGTGGTTAAGATTCTACAAAATGGAGGTTTAATTATTTATCCTTCTGATACTGTGTATGGATTAGGATGTGATATTACGAATATTAAAGCAATGGAAAAATTGGCACGATTAAAAGGTGTTAAACTTGAAAAATCTCATTTTTCTATTGTTTGTAACGATTTAAGCCATTTGTCTCAATATACTTTACCAATTGATAATAGTACGTTCAAAATTTTGAAACGCGCTCTACCAGGCCCTTTTACATTTGTTATGAATGCTTCGCGCAATTTACCTGTCGCTTACAAAGGGAAAAAAACGGTTGGTATTCGTGTTCCTGATCATGCTGTTCCACAAATGATTGTAGAAAAATTAGGAAATCCTATTGCCTCAACTTCTATTTATGATGAAGATGAAATTGTAGAATATACAACAGATCCTGAATTGATTTTTGAAAAATGGGAGAAACTTGTAGATGCTGTGATTGATAGTGGTTATGGAGATAATATTGCGTCTACTGTTGTTGATATGACAGATGGAGTAGAGGTTTTACGTGAAGGTAAAGGTGATATTGAAGATTATTTATAATTTATTTTAAGAAAAAAACTATGAAAATATTACTTTCTCCAGCGAAGATGATGAATTTGGAAACGAATGCTAAATGGAGAGCAACAACACCTCAATTTTTAGAACATTCGCAAAAAATTATGGATGTTATGAAAGAGATGAGTACAACTGATCTTGAAAAATTAATGAAAATTTCGAAAGATATTGCAGAAATGAATGTGGAGCGTAATCAGGTTTGGAATGTTAAACCTACTGCGAAACAAGCTATTCCGGCAGCTTTAGCTTTCAAAGGTGAAGTGTATAGAGGTTTGAATGCTGAAACGTTAAACGACGAAGCACTTGATTATTTCAATAAACATGCATTTTTGTTATCTGGGCTTTATGGAATGTTGCGTCCTTCGGATAAAGTAATGTTGTATCGCTTGGAAATGGGTTCGAAATTAGATGTTCATGGTTCGAAAAATTTGTATGGTTTTTGGAAAGAAATTTTGACATCTTTTCTAAATTCGAAATTAAAAAAAGGAGAATTTATCTTAAATTTAGCAAGTAATGAATATGCTAAAGTTTTGGATAAAAAATCGTTAAAAGTTCCGATGATTGATGTAGAGTTTCAAGATTACAAAAACGGTGAATTGAAAAAAATCATGATGTATTTTAAACATGCTCGTGGTGCAATGGCGCGTTATTGTGCAGAAAATAAAGTTGAAACTTTGGATCAAGTGAAAGCATTTGACGTGGATGGTTATCGTTTTGATGAGAACCTTTCTACCGAAGAAACTTTGGTATTTACAAGATAATGACTAAAAAAAATAATAACTTGAAGACTGCTTTATTAGTAGTCTTTTGTTATTTTTAAATCATATATGAAAGAAAATTTTATCGATAAATTACCCATCAAAATTATTTACTCGTTCCAATCGCTGATTGAAGAATTAGAACGATCTGAATACAACTTTGGAGAGTTTAAAGCTTTTTTAGAATATCTGAAAGCTACTCGACCAGAGTTGATTGATGGTGTTGAAACATTTGAAGATTTTCAGAAAATTATTAAAGATGTTGAGCCAATTATTGAGAAAATTATTCCTAAACCATTTGTAAAATATAATTTAAAAGCGATAACTTTTCCCTTTTCAGATAAATTTATTTTTGCAACGGATCGACTTAAAGAGTTGATTGATAATAATGAATCACGACTAAAATTCAATTTTGAAGATTTAGATTATGATACATTATATAAGTTTTGTTGTTGCTTCATCTTATCAAAATATTATCATAAAAATTTAGATTTTAATTTATCAAATCAGTTGGTGATAGACAATCAAAATGGCTACAGAATTTATCTTGGGACTGATATAAACCATGATTATTTTCGTATTTATCCATCTGAAGATAAATTTAAATTGACTGAAGATGAAATTGAAGAGTTGTTGAATAATTATGAAGATACAGCTTTGTGGATGAGAAAAATTCCAATTGGATCTTGGATTGCAAAAGGGTTTAATCTTGTATCATTTTTTGATAATACGACTGAAATTGCACTTTCTAACTTAAAATCTAAATTATTATCTTATGGAGAACCTTTTAATATTGTTCGAAATGATATTATTTCTGCATTAAAATCTATTTTTAGAATTAATAATTTAGAAGTCGGTTTTTCAGCTTATAATTCGGATAAAAATCAATTAGAAATTAGTCATTTATTACAATTGAATGATAGCTTACTGATTGATAATCATAAAAAAATAAAACTGAATGAAGTTTTTTGTGCTGATTTAGAGAACAAAATATCGAAATCAGATTATTATGTTGTTTCTAATATTGACGCAGCTTTGGAGAAGTTTCCACAAGATAAAATGTTGAGAATGGCAAATGAATCTGGTCTGAAAAGTTTGATTCTTTATCCATTGAAAAACGGAAAATCTCATTTAGGTATTTTGGAAATAGGCTCGAAAGAAGCTGGAGTTTTCAATCGAATTAATGCAAACCTTTTACGCGAAATCACGCCTCTTTTAGAAGAATCTATTTATCGCTATACGGTAGAATTTGAGAATCAAATCAATGCTTATATACAAACCGAATATACGTCGTTGCATCCAAGTGTAGATTGGAAATTTAGAGAAAAAGCTCGCGAACATATATTGCATCCGGGAAATACAAAACAAAAATTGCAGATCTCTTTTCAAAATGTATATCCAATTTATGGTGAATTCGATGTGAGAAATTCGTCAGTGATTCGAAATCAATGTTTAAAAATGGATTATACTAATCAGATTAATTACTTGATTTTGATTTGTAACGAGTTATATAATCGTACAAAAAAGAATAAATTTTTGGATTATATTGACGATTTGACTGATTTTTTGCAACGAATAGATAATGTAGATAAAATCTATTTCGAAAGCGAATTATTTGATTACATTACGTTGCATATTCATCCTGAAATTCCCAAATATGTAAAGGACAATGAGAAATCAATTATCGAAGAATATCTAAAAAAGTTAGATTCTACAACGGGATTATTTTACGTAGAACGCAAAAAATTTGACCAAACAATTGTAATGACAAATTCACTTTTGTCGAACAAATTAGACACTTTTCAGAAAGATGCTCAAGATGTATTTCCGCATTATTACGAACGTTTCAAGACAGATGGAATTGATTACAATTTGTATGTTGGGCGAAGTATTGCGCCGTTCAAAAAATTCTCCTATCAAAATATTCGAGAAATTAGATATTGGCAACTACAAGCGATGATAGCCTTGGAACAATCTTACAAAGAAATTCAGAAAAAAACACCATTAAAAGTTGAGGTTGCTTCGTTGATTTTTGCAACGAATACCACTTTAGATATTTTGTTCAAATTAGATGAGAAACGTTTTGATGTTAATGGATATAACAATGCAAAATATGAAATAATCAAGAAAAGATTGAGTAAAGCTTTTGTGAAAGGAACAAATGAACGAATCAATTTGCCACACAAAATTTGTATTATTTATACCGAATATATCCTAAAAGAAGAATACTCAAATTATATCAATTTATTAATTGATAAGAAATTTTTGAAAAAAGATGTTGAATATTTGGAAATTGATGATTTGCAAGGTATAAGTGGTTTGCAAGCAATTAGAGTTTCGATTAATTATAAAAATAAACTCGAAAAATATACAAAAATAGAAGAATAAAGAATGGAAAAAGATGATGTATTGCTTAATATTTCGATAGATAGTACTGTCGAAAATATTTGGAAAGTTTTGACAGATGAACAAGCATTTAATGAATGTTTTGAAAACATAAAAATGACTTGTAACGAATGGAAAGTAGGAGAGAAGATAAAGTTTGTATCACAAAAAAATAATGAAACGTTGATAGATGAAGCCTTGATTACATCAATTATGGAGAATGAACGTTTGCGATATAATTATAAAAAACAAAATACAGACCATGAGATTGAAGTAATTTTTAACTTGAAAGTTTCGGGTAATTTTACTTATCTATCAATTGAAGGAAAAGATTTTGCGGATGATTTTGAGCGCTCGCATTCAGAAAATGCGTGGATAAATATGATGCAAGCAATCAAGAAATATGTACAAAAAAAATAACCTTCAAATTTTTGAAGGTTATTTTTTTATATGTTAAAATCCGAAATTCAATCCAAAAACGATTCGTCCCGGATCTTCACCTTTAAAGTATGAAACTGTTGCGGTAATAGATTGTGCTCCGTTTATCCAAAGTCCGCCACCCATAGATGAATGCCATTTATTTGAGTCTTCTCCGTTTAACCAAACTCGTCCATAATCAGCTCCAACAAAAACGCCTAATCGCAATGGAACAACGGCTTTGAAACGTAAAGCATCAAATCGTAAATCAGATGTTTGTAAGAAAACTTTGTCTCCAGCAAAACGACCTAATCGATAACCACGTAAATCTTGATCTCCACCTAAATTAGCCATTTGGTAGAATTCCATAAAATTACCCCAAACTGCTTTACCTTTTAGCATAGAAGCAACTGTTAATCTTCCATTTGCAGAAATTTTGTGCGTAAAACCTAAATTAAGTTCGGTATAAAAATGATTACGTTCAAAATCTGTCAAGTTAGAAATCCACTTTGCATTAGCTAAAAATGTCATACCTAATTTTGGCAATGATTCGTTATCGTAATTTTTGAACAAATATTTGGCTCCAATTTCTCCGAAATGTTGTCCTTTGAAAACGTCTCTATTAATTGATGGTAAATCTTCGACGATACGATCTTTATTCTCTTCAATCTTTTTGTAACTATAAATTGCAGAAAAATCTAAACGACCATTGTTATTCATAATCTTGAAAATAGACGGTCCAATGCTATAACTTTCTAATCGAACACGGTTATAATCCATTCCAATTTCTTCTTGATTATTCATGGTCTCGTTTCCTAAACCAAAGAAATTTGTACTATAAGTTGGGCTCGTGTAAGCTGCATTAAGATCTAAATTCCATTTACCCAAAGCTTTTGTAAACGTTCCTTTATATTTGGCATCCCAACCGCCTGTCGCAAAATAATAACTTATTTGCAAATTGTGACGTTGCGAATATGGTTTACGATCAAAACCGTTGACAGTGTAGGTTGGCGATAAACCAATTTTTATTCCGTCATCAGGATTGTAGCCAATATTAGGTAACATAGTAAAGAAATTATACATCGGTTGTTTGTAATCGTATGTATTAACTTCGTAATCGTTGACAAAATTTTTCGATGTTAAAAAGGTAGATTCAGATGCATCGCTTCCGTTAGCGTAATCATATACTTTTACTTTTGCAGAACGCTTTACTTCGTATATATCGTCATCTATTCCACCAATAATACGAACTAAAATAGCGTTATTTGGCTTTCCTTCAACCTTGAATTTATCTTTTCCGTTTAATCCATATAAACGAATTTCTTTCGTTTCTTTTTTATCAAAATCTTCATCAAGAATTAAAGTTCGATTTTGTCCTGAATAGATTTTTACATTTGTTTTTCCTTTTGGTAAACGAGTTATCACAAAATCTTCATCTTCGTCTGTTCCTTTCAGAATGACTAATTTGCGAAGAACTTTATTATATTCTTCAGCAAATTTTTCTAATTTAGATTTTCGAGCAATAAGATTATTAATGACTTCTTGATCATATTCTTGTTTTGTTTCTTCAGGAATTAATTCAAATGATTGTTTGATATAATCATCACTCAAATTATCTTGAATATATTTTGCTTCTTTTTTCCATAAATCAAGATCGGATGATTCTAAAATGGCTAAATCCAATGGATAAGGTTCTCTGTTGAACCATTTTACATTTTTGATATCATCTTTGTAATCTTGCATATGTCTAAGCGGAGGAATTTTCATAATCAAATGAAAGAAAAGTCCGTCATAACGTGGAAATGCTTGATCTCTATCACGTGGAATTGGTTTATAAATAGTTTGTTTATTTTCTTTGTAAACGCCCCAACGCCATTGGTCAGAATGTCGATCCCAATCTCCAACTAACATATCAAAAAGTCGTGCACGAATATAGGCTTGCTTATCCACGACAACATCTTTGTTTTTGTGAATCGCAGCCAACATATCATCTGTGCTAACAATATCTTTTGGTTTTCCGAAAACACCGTCTTGATATCCGGACATTGGTCGTTCTTCTATCATGTATAATTCATCACCAAAATTTTCATTATATGCTTTCAAGGCTTCTTGTTTTGGAACATAATATAATTTTGGCGTAGAATGCATAATATTGATCGGTTTCATCAAATTAGCAACTGTTAATGGATAATATGGATGATTGGTTGTATAGAAATCCATCAAAAATTTCTCTGTGAACGAATCTTCAAATTCATCTGCAACATATTTATTTTTAAACGCTACTTGCTGAATAAATTGCGTGGCACTTTTCTTCACCGAGCGCATATTGTATTCTTCACCTTTTGCATTTGCCAATCGTAAACTTTGCGTTTGATGTCCACCACCCATTCTAACAGGGGTTAAACCTCCATTTAGTTGACTTAAATTAACAGTATTAGCAGTAATTGTTTGTCCATATGTTCGACGATAATGACGACCAAAAAAGAATTTATACGGATCAGATTTACGTGTAACGTCTAATGGATATACACTTGTTTCTTTCGTTTTTGGCATTTTTTTATCATCATAAACTTGTGCCAAATATTCCTTTTTCTTTTCTGTAATTTGTTTTGTTAATAATAATTCGATTCCATCGTCTTTAAAACCATAGAAATTAGCTTTAGAAGCGCCATTATCATATAAATCTAGTACAACAAAACCATTATCTCCGTAAGAAAAATCGTTTTTACCAACCGCTTTTGCAGATTCTTTTTTAGAACCAGAACCGCTGATAATTTGTTTGACATTGTTTTGTTGAATATATTGCAAGTTGTGATCGTGTCCAGAAACAACAATTACATTATTTCTATTTTCGATAAGTGTTGCAATACGAGAAGCCATTTCTCTGTATTTGAAATTATTAACATCTTGAGGACTAAGACCTGTTGTACTTCTTAATAAATTAATAAAAGATCCGATTACAGGTAATGGAACTTTGAAATTATCTCCTAATGGATAAAACTGTTTTTTGAAATCAAATTGTCCACCATGTGTTCCGTTCGAATATAACGGATGATGCATCGTGATAACAGTTGTTCTGTTTTGATATTTGTTCAATTGCGATTCTAATTCTTCGAAGAAAGCTTCTCGCGATTTGATATCACATTTTTCATTTAGACCAGGATGTTTGTCCCAATCTTGCAAATACCATTCAGAATCTATCGCAATAATTCCGATACTATCATTTACATTTATTTTATCAATTGGACACGCATCTTTTGGTAAAAATGATTTTTTATTACCCAATTGTTTTTTGACTAATTTTTCTTGTTCTTTTAATCCTTTTACACCATTTCGCCAATCATGATTTCCTGGAATAAAAAGAGTTTTTCCTTTAAATTCTTTCGCTAAATCAATCTGAAATTGAAGCTTCTCTCTACTTGTTGTGTATTCAGCTTTTGTAGAATCCGTTACAATTCCATTTTCGTAAACATTATCACCTAAAAAGAAAAGATAAGAAGAAGAGTCAGCTTTCGCTAATTGATTCTTTAAAATTTCTAAATTTTGTTTATTTTTTGGTTGATCAAGATCTCCTGCATCGCCAATTAAATAGATAGATTGAATTTTATTTCCTTCTACATTTTGTACTTTTTCTGTCTTAATGTTTTTCCCATATTGAGGATGTTGCGTAGCGCAAGATGTCATATAAAGGCAAGAACCTACTAAAGCCAAAAAAGGATAATTCAATTTTTTGTTGTTTAGTGTTGGTAATAATTTCATACATTTAAGCGTTAAAAACTTGTGATGAACCAATTGTTATTAAATATAGAAAACTATGTTTTCAATCTGTTCAAAGATAATCTTTCTTTAGATTTTACGTATCATAATTTTATGCATACCGTAAAAGTTGTAGAAGCAATAAAAACGTTGTCTACTGATGAGCAAATATCTACAGATTTACGAGAAAAATTATTAATAGCGGGTTGGTTTCATGATACGGGTTACACAAAAATCGTGCAAGGGCATGAAAGTGAGAGTGCAAACATTGCAAAAGAGTATTTGATTGAGCATAATTTTGACGAAAATTACATCAAAGAAGTCCAAGATTATATTTTAATCACAGCGCTAAATAATGTTCCAAAAAATATAGGTGAAGCAATTGTAAAAGATGCAGATAACTATCATTTAGGACAAACTGAATATCCTAAAATTTCTGAGTTATTACGTGATGAAATAGCTAAAATATGTCACAAAGAATTTTCTGATTATGAATGGCATGTAGAGAATAGAAATTTTTTTCTAAACATACATCATTTTTATACGGATGCCGCAAAAAAGCTTTGGCAGAAAGGAAAAGAAGAAAATTTGATCTTTACCCAAAATAAAATCAAAGAGATAGAGTTGATTGGTGATATTCCCAATAAGTATGAAATCAAGAAAAAGAAAAACGATAAGATTCAACAACCAGATCGTGGTGTTGATACACTTTTTCGTGTAACGTTGAACAATCATACTCGTTTAAGTGATATTGCCGATAGTAAAGCTAATATATTATTGTCTGTAAACGCGATCGTGATTTCGATTGCACTTTCTACTTTGGTTCCAAAGTTAGGAAGTCCAAAGAATGAGTATTTACTTTTACCTTCAATTGTAATGCTTTTATCAAGTGTTGTTTCAATTATTTTTGCAATTTTAGCAACTAAACCAAATGTAACATACGAAAGTTTTAACGAAGAAGATGTCAAAAACAAAAAAGTGAATTTGCTTTTCTTTGGTAATTTTTATCAAATGTCACTTGAAGCCTACGATGATGCTATGCAAGAGTTGATGAAAGACAGAGATTATGTATATACTTCTTTGACAAGGGATTTGTATTATTTAGGAAAAGTTTTGGAACGAAAATATCGTTTGTTAAGCATAACCTACACAATTTTTATGATTGGAACTATTTTATCTGTTCTAACGTTTGCTTACGCGATGATCACAAATGTTGCTTAATTATTTTTTTACTTTTTCAAAAGTAAAAGCAATTTTACTTGATTCATCATTGCTAATTTCAGCTTTTAACTGATGACCAATTTTCCAATATTTGATAAGTTTAGGAAAATCATTCTCTTGATTTTCTAATGTAAACGAATTTCTATCAGAATTGATTAACTCAAAATCAGTTGTCTCTTTTTTAGTTTTGTCCAAATTAACTTTCAATATCCATTTATCATCAATCTTTGTGATAGTAAGATGTTCCTGCGAAATTGTATCATTATTTTTGATTGTAAACCCGCAACCTAAAAAAGTGTTTTTATCAACTTTTTTCCAGTTTTCATACGTTTTTCGATCAGGTTTTTCATTCGTCCTAATCCATTCTCCAACCAAAAAATCAAAACTTGGTTTATCAGCAGAAGTTTTAGTTGATTCGCAAGAATTCAGCGAAAAAATAAATAAAATTAGAAAAGTAAATTGTTTCATATTGGTGTGTTTTAGTTTTATTTCGCGTGCCTATCAACTTCAAAAATTCCAAAAACATTGTTATCTGTATCCAAAAAATAACCTTGCCAACACATTCCAGGAATTGCAAATTTTGGCATAGCTATTATTCCTCCGTTTTCCAGGATTTTTTGAGCAGTTTTATCAAAATTTTCTACTTCCATGGTACATGTAAAAGCATTTGTACCACAATTTAGAGGAGGTGTTTCGGCAGGGCGCTTAAACATTCCTCCCTCCATTCCAGATGTATTGATACGATAATATTCGAGCGGTAAACCTTCTTGTTTTAAAAAACTCCATCCGAAAACATTTTCATAAAATGTCATGCATTTCTGTGGATCATTTGCTTGAATTTCAAAATATACAATGCTATTCATCTGTGGTAAATTTTCTATAATTGAATTTAAATTTAGTGAAAATTTATTCAGAAAATCATTATTCAATCAAATATTAGAATAAATCTTTTGAGAATGATTATTTTTATACTTTAAAAGAAATAAGATGAAAATTGAATTAAATAGAGTAAATCAGGCTTCTCACTATGAAGCGACAGCACCAAGTTCTTCAGTAAAAGTAAATATTGATGGACCAGAATCTATTGGAGGAGAAGGAAAAGGAGTTCGCCCGATGGAGTTAGTTTTGATTGCTTTGGGAAGTTGTAGTGTTTTTGATTTGAATGAGATTTTGAAGAAACAACGCCAAGAAATTGAAGATATTAAAGTTGAAGTTGAAGGTCAACGTAGAGATGAAATTCCAAATATTTTCACGAATATTCACATCAAATTTTTCTTAAAAGGAAATATTGATTTAGATAAAGCAAATAAAGCTGCTGAATTAGCGGTTAAGAAGTATTGTAGTGTACATGATATGCTTGCAAATGGCGGGATTGATATCACCTACGAGATAAATGTGAATTAAATTGATAACAAAAAAAAGGTCTTTCGTTCGAAAGACCTTTTTTCAATACATACATTTTCAATTAAGCTTCAACAGCAGTTAAAGCATCTTGAAAGATATTAACTTGCGCTAATACTTTATTTTTTAATTCTTCATTTACAATTTCACTATTTCGGAAATTATCGTTGAAAGATGGGAAAGTCGTGCTTGCTACAATTTCTCCACTTGCAAACATTCCAAAATATTTTGTCGCAACTTCCATTACATTTCCACCTCCGTAAGCACCTGGAGATGTACTTAATAACAATACTTTTTTATCTTTCAAATATGGCATTTCAATACGAGAAACCCAATCCAAAATGTTTTTTAACGCGACAGAAAAGTTTCCATTATGCTCTGCCAAAGAAATTACAACACCTTCTGCATCTTTGATTTTGTTGTAGAAATCTTGTGCTTCTTGTGGAAATCCATTTTCTAATTGACGGTCAATAGAGTAGATAGGCATCTCGAAATCATTGATGTCAACTAAATCGATTTCTGCATTTTCGATTTGATTTAAAGTATAATTTAATAATTCTTTATTGATTGATTTTTTGCTGTTACTACCAGCGAAAGCTAAAATTTTCATATTCTAATTGAGTTATTTTATTTTTGATGAAGCAAAGTTATTGCAAGCAACGATAAATTTTATTGACCTATGTTAGGAAAAGATAAAAACTTATATTTTTTTTCTAAACTCATTTATTTTAGCGAATAATTCAGCATCAAATTCTTCATTTATAATTTTTCCGTTCTGGAAATTGTCTTTAAACTTTGGTAATGAATAATTTTCGATTAATTCTCCACCTAATTTTACCAATAATTTAGATCCACTTTCTAGTGCATTTTTAGCGCCATAACTTCCTGGAGAAGTACTCATGACAAATATTTTCTTTCCTTCCAAAAATTTATGATTGATGCGAGAACACCAATCCATATAACTTTTGAAAACCGCGGTTACATTTGCATTGTGCTCCGCTAAAGAAATCAATAAAACATCTGTATCAATCAAAGTTTGATAAAAACGTTTTATTTCATCAGAAAAGCCTTCTCTTTTTTCAATATCGATGTCAAAAGTTGGAATATTATAATTGTTTAAATCTAAAATTTCAATTTCAAATTCATCTAAAAATGAAGTAGCATAAGTTACCAATTGTTTGTTGATAGAAGTAGAGCTGTTACTACCAGCAAAAGCTTTAATAATCATAGTTTTTATCTTAAGTTATTGTTTTTTTGTGTGTAATAATTGCGCATATTCCGTTGGTCGAATTCCCGAAACTTTCTGAAAAATATTACTGAAAGAAGACAACGAATTATACCCAACTAACATTGCGATTTCGTACATATTGTATTTATTTTCAGCAATCAATTCCAATGATTTTGTGATACGTAATGCGCGTAAAAATCGAACATAATTAATTCCCATATTATCTTTGAATTTTCGAGATAATGTTCGCGTGCTCAAACCAAATTGTTGCGCAACTTCATCTATTGTATAGTTTTTCTCGATATTTTTCATCAGAAATCGAGCAATATCAATCAGTTTCTGATCTTTTGGAAATGGATGCTGAATAAAAGCAGGTAATTTGTTCGATTCCATTTCGGGTAGAATAGATCGTATGGCTTTTACAAAATCATATTTTGCAGGATCTTTTTCCGAAATTGATCCACTCCAATTTTTGGTGTACAAAATCATTTCCCTTAACAACTCATTCGTGTAATAAATATTTGTAATCGAATAAAAATCGTTTTCTTCTTTTTCGGTCTTGAAATAAAAGTTATACAAATCGCCTGTTTTACTATTCGTTAAGATAGAATGTGGCGTATTTGCAGGAATCCACATAAAACAACGCGCAGGCAAATACCAATGTTTGTCGTTTACAAAAACATGTACAATTCCGCCTTCTGCATATAATAATTGTGCTTTTTTGTGTTCATGTACGCGCGTTCCTATCGTATCTAAATGTGCATGTTGTATGTAAAAATGGACTTTAGATTTGTCAACTTCGTTAAAAAAAAACTGATCAAACAACATTGTTTTATACTTTTATAAAGTGAAATATTTTTGCTTTTGCAAATTACTTTATTTTGGCGTAAATGAGCAAATTATTTTCTTTTTTTATCAAGAGGGTAAAGGTGTTTTGAATGTAACTTTGCATCACTAAAAATCAATAACAGACTTATAAATAATACAAAATGATATTTAAATTCGTTAAATATCAGTTGCTTACATTGTTGTTAATGCTGAGTGGGTTGAGTTATGCTCAAAATGAAATAGACTATAACCAACTGAAATTAAGCAAAGCAATTGAAATTGGACTTCAAAATAATAAAAAATTACAAATTAGCGCTTTAAAAACTAATATTGCTGAATTAAAAGAGAAAGATCTTAAAAATGAGAAATTGCCAGATGTAGACTTTCATACTGGTTTTCATGTTTTGAGTAATTTACGCCAATATGAAGACGGTTTTCTAAAACCTTCTACAAAATATGCTGTTCCTCGCGTGAAATACGATTTTACACTTTCGGCAGAAATTCCAATTTATTTAGGTGGTAAATTAAAAAATGATGAGAAAAAATCTGAAATAGAAACTAATATTTCGAAACTGCAAGTTCGAAAAGATGAACGAGAATTGAGAATGCAAATCATCACAGCTTATTTACAAGCGTTGCATTTGCAAGAACAACAAAAGTTAATTTCAGATAAAATGAGAGAAGATTCGGTTGTGATTAAACAAACAGAATCCTTGAAAAAAAATGGTTTGGTAACCTACAACGAAGTCTTGAGAACAGAATTGCAATTGTCAAATCATAAAATGTCTTTTACAGAATTGGCGAATGAAATTTCGATTATTGAACATCAAATCAAAACAATTTTAGCCTTACCAGAAAATCAAGAAATGCATATTGACACCAATGATTTGTTTACAAATGAAGAGCATTTGGGTTTGGTTGATGAAATGATTTTGGAAGCAATAGATCAAAGTGAAAGCTTGAAAATTGCGAAAGATGATTTGAATTTGAAAGAAATTGATAAGAAAATTACCAAAGCTAATACATTACCAAAAATAACTGCTGGAGCGGAATATGGATATAATTATCCAAACTTTATGTTTTTTCCACCAGAAGAATATTTGTACAGATTTGGTTCTGTTGGTGTAAATGTTTCGATTCCGTTGAGTAATTTTTTCAAGAATAAACAAAAAATGCAAATCGCAGATCGTAACATTTCAATTGCAAAATTAGAAATAGAAGAGAAAGAAGAACAAATTCGACATGATGTTTTTGCAGCGAATAAACGATTAGAAGAATCGATCGATAAAATAAAAATTGCGGAAGAAGCAATTGGTCAAGCCAAAGAAAATTATCGAATTGTTAGAACAAAATACATCAACAAATTGAGTTTGATTACAGAACTTATCGATGCGGATAACGCTTATTTAGAAGCTCAATCGAATTTGATTTCATTGCAAATTAACAAACAATTAAAATACTATCAATTACAATACATTTTAGGAAACTTATAAAAATGGGAAAACAACAGACAAAAGGAGAAAAACGAATGAATAGAACGCTTTCTGCGATTGCTTGGATTTTTATTATCATAGGAATCACTGCAGTAGCTTGGTTTTATTTCTTTTCGAGTTCACATGTCAATACAAATGACGCGCAAGTGCGACAATATATTACGCCAGTTTCGAGTAAAGTTTCTGGTTTTATCAAAAAAGTAAATTTCGAAGAAAATCAATTTGTACACAAAGGTGATACGCTTGTTGTGATTGACAATAGAGAATTTCAGAACCAGATTGATATTGCAGAAGCAAATTTAGAATCGACTTCGCAATCTGTTTTAACATATGAAAAAGCGGTAGATACAAAATCAAGTGATGTTAATATTGTTAATGCAAATATAGAAGCTGCTAAAATAGAGGTTTGGAGAACTGAAAAAGATTATAATCGTTTCAAAAATTTAGTGCAAGAAGATGCTGCAACCGTGCAACAGTTTGAAGAAGTTGAAGCGAAATATAAACAAGCAAAAGCAAGTTTGAGTGCTTTGGAACAACAACGTAATGCCGTGAATGTTAGTGCGTCTGCAGAACAAACAAAAGTTGCGCCTGCAAAAACTCAAATTTTACAACGAAAAGCCCAATTGAACGATGCTAA
This sequence comes from Empedobacter sp. UBA6745, assembly GCF_002453775.1. NCBI lineage: Bacteria > Pseudomonadati > Bacteroidota > Flavobacteriia > Flavobacteriales > Weeksellaceae > Empedobacter > Empedobacter sp. UBA6745. The sequence goes on along the minus strand of NZ_DKHL01000018.1, from coordinate 77,367 downwards.
ACTTATTCTCTCATATACCTATGTTGTAGCACCTTACGATGGTTGGGTTGGAACAAAAAATATACAAGAAGGTCAGTTAATAAAAGAAGGGCAGGCCTTGGTGCAAGTAGTTTCGAAAGAGAAATGGATTGTTGCAAATTTTAAAGAAACGCAAATTGGAGAAATCGATTTGGATCAACCAGTTATTATAAAAGCTGATGCCTACAAAAACATTGAGTTTGAAGGAAAAATTGAATCTCTTTCGCCAGCTTCTGGGTCTGAGTTTGCTTTGATTAAACCTGATAATGCAACAGGGAACTTCGTGAAAATTGAACAACGTTTTCCTGTGAAAATAATTCTGAAAGAGTCTAAAAATAACGAAAAATTACGTGCCGGAATGAATGTAAATGTTTCCGCAGAAAAAGTAAATTAAATAAATGTCACAACAAAATTCAATATTCAATAAATGGGTTCCGCAAAAATTGGTTGTGCCAATTTTTATCCTTGCGCTATTTCCACACTTGATGATTTTGACGATATTCAACATGAATAGTACGTTTACAGCATCATTTTTGGATTTGGAGGTTGACGATTTGCAGTTCCTTTTTTCGATGGCGTATGCCACTATTGTCTGTGGCTTATTTATTCACGTTCGATTTTTTCACTTTTTCAATATCAGAAGTTATCTGCTAACAATGACCATGCTCAATATTTTGGTGTTGTTTGGAATGACATTAACGACAAATACAGAATTGATTTTGATTCTGCGTTTTATTCAAGGACCTTTATCGCTTTTCGAAGGTTGTATTTTGTTGCCAATCATTATGTCGAATATTAAAAGTGAACATTCAAAATTGATTGCTTATTCGTTTTTGTACGGCGTAATGTTAACAGGTGATAAATTCACGACTTCTATCGTGAAGTTTGCGATTGAGAATTATAACCACAATATGATGGTGTATACGATTATGAGTTTTCATGTTGTTGCATTAATCATTTATGTATTTTTCTTTAATCACAACAGANNTCAATTAAATTTAGGCGGAATTTTTTTGATGATTATTTCTCTAATTTCTGGTGCATTTTTCTTTATTTATGGAAAAAAATATTATTGGTTCGAATCACCAATTATTATCATAGCATTTGCATCAACACTTGTTTTTAGTGGTTTATTTTTATTGCATCAAAAAACAGCCAAACGACCTTTGTTCCATTTTGAGATTTTCAAATCAGAACGTGTCATTTTAGGAATATTAATGTTTTTTGTTTTCTATACTTTGCGTGCTGGAATGAGCAATATTTACCAAGTTATGTCAACAGTTTGGAAATGGCAATGGGAATATGTGTTGCAGATTCAATATTTTAATGTAGCTGGTTCTATCATTGGTGTTGTGTTTTCATTTTTTATGGTTAAGAATAGAGTCGATTTTAGAAAAATATTTTTTCTTGGATTTGTACTTTTAGCCATGAGCATGTTGTGGTTTAGTTATTTGTTTTATCCAGACGCAAAAGTCGAGGCAATAGCGCCAACGCTGATGTTAGAAGGAATTGCACAAGGTGTTATTTTTACGCCATTGGTGTTGTATATTACAGGTTCTGTACATCCTTCTATTACTGGTAGTGCGGCACAAGCAGGTACGGCTATTCGTTTTTGGACTACAACAATTGGTTTTTCGTTAATGCAAAATGCAATTTTATATTTGACGACTAAACATCAATTTTTGATGACCAAAAATTTAGACAAAACGAGTCCGATTTTTCAACAACAATGGAATAATTTGTTCAATAAAAATATTGCGAATCATCTTCCAAACGAAGCAGAAAGTATTACTGCTGCAGCCTTAAAAGCAAAATTGTATAACCAAGATTTGTTGGTTAGTAATATTGAGATTTTCCGAACATTGTTTGTTGTGGGAATTATCGTAGCGATTTTTGTCATTCTTTATCAACCGATAAAAAATAGACTTTTACATCCTTAAAATAAGTTTTATAAATTATTTTTTATTTAATTGACGTATTTGATTTAATAGAATCAAGTACGTTTTTTTTATGACAAATTTTAAAAATGAATGTTTTATCAAAATTATCTTGTAAAAAGGAGGTGTTTTAAAGTTTTTTAAATTTGAAAATGGCTTAAATGAACAAATTTTATTCTCAAATAATCAACTTGTTTTTATGCGCTAGCACTTACTTTTGCCATCAAAATAAATCAAACGAAAAATGATTAATTGTTTTAATAAATGTTAGTTGTATTTTATTGATTTTAAATTTTTTATATTTTTATAAAAATGAATCATCGTATTTTAACGATTTATTATTCAGAATCACATTTTAGCCTTTTGACTTTTCTCAGGCAGCTTCCTTTTTTTACTTTTTAGGTAAGATAATCACGAAATCAATAAAATATTTTTAATTAGACAAACTTTCGAATGAATGTTTTGAACTTGATTGTAAAATTGAATAAATAACTCAATGCACAATCAACATCCCATTTTCAAGAAATGGATACCAGAAAAATTGGTGCTTCCAATTCTCATTGCCGCGTTGATTCCGCATGTGATGATTCTCTCACTTTTCAATATGAATAGTATATTTACAGCTTCATTTCTAGATGTTGATGTAGACGATTTACAATTCATTTTTTCTTTGGCTTACGCTACAATTGTTTGTGGACTTTTTATTAACGAACGGCTTTTTCAGTTCTTTAATATTCGTTCTTATTTATTGTCTATGACTATTATCAATATTGTATTAATGTTAATAATTTCGTTGACAACAAATACGCAATTGATTTATTTACTTCGTGTGATACAAGGGACAACATCTTATCTCGAAGGATGTATTATTGTTCCGCTAATTATGTCGCGTATAAAAGGCGAATATGGACGATTATTAGGAAATACTTTTTTGTATGGATTTATGATGACGGCTGATAAATACACGACTTCTATTGTAAAATTTGCCATCGAAAATTATAATTTCAATATGGTGATTTATACTGTCATCTTTTTTCATGTTTTATCATTATTGATTTATGTTTTTCTCTTTAGTCATGGTAGATTGTATCCCAAAAAACCATTGTATCAGTTAAATTTGGCGGGTTATTTTTTGATGATGATGTCATTAATAGCAGGAGCTTTTTTATTGATTTATGGTAAAAGATATTATTGGTTCGAATCGCTTTATATCGTTATTGCGTTTGCTGCAATGTTTATTTTTTCAGGCTTATTTATTTTGCAACAATTAACGTCTAAAAAACCGATTTTTCATTTCGAGATTCTTCGTTCCGAAAGAGTTATTGTAGGTATGTTGTTGTTTTTTACATTTTATATTTTCAAATCGAGTATGAGTAACATTTATCAAGTTATGAATGTTGTTTGGAAATGGAATTGGGAGTTTGTTTTGCAAATACAATATTATAATTGTGCCGGAATTTATATCGGAGCATTGTTTGCTTATTACATCATTACACAATTTCAAACGCAATATAAGTATGTGTTTTTTGGAGGTTTTTTTTGTTTAACGTTTGCTATGTTGTGGTTTAGTTACATTTTGGTTCCAGATACTCGTCCGAATGCAGTTATTCCGCCATTGTTGATGGAAGGAATGGGACAAGGAATGTTGTTTGCGCCAATTTTGCAATATATGGTATGTTCTGTACATGCTAATTTTTCTATGAATACCATGCAAGCAGCAGTTGCAATGCGTTATTGGTCGTCGACAATTAGTTTTTCGATTATGCAAAATGCAATTCTTTTCTTGACGACTAAACATCAATTTTTGATGACGAAAAATTTAGATATTACCAATACGATTTTTCAAGAACAATGGAATAATCTATTCAATAAACACAATACAACTCATTTAGTAAATGAATCTATCAGTTTGACAGCAAGTAATCTGAAATCTCAATTGTATAACCAAGCCTTGTTGATTGCAGATATTCAAATTTTTAGAACTTTATTTTATTTCGGAATTGTAATGATGGTTTTTATTATGATTTATAATCCAATCAAAAACGTTTTACATCTTAGGAAAAAGAGAAAAGAGAGTCATTGATTCTCTTTTTTTCTAGTATTTATTTCTGCGTTTATTTTCGCTAAATCTGTTATAAGAGGAATAAAAGTTACAGAACATGATAATAAAATAACGAATGTTACATTGATATCATATTTGTTTGTCATTTTCAGAATTAATAGAATGACTGCTATAAGTAATAATGGGATTTGAATGCTAAGATTTAGTTTGTTAACTTTTTTTCTTTTTTCATTTAATTCTTCTAATGATAATTCGCTCAAAGATTTTTCTTTGTTCATTTTAATTGTTTTATTAAAGATAGTAAAATCAAATTAAAAAATAGATTTAAATAAAAAAGCTAACCAATTGGTTAGCTTTTTTCGTTATTTATCTTTAATGATTGGTCTGATTAAACCTTCTTGTGCAACACTACAAATTAGTTCACCAGAACGATTGAATAAATTTCCTCTTGTAAAACCTCTTGTGTCATTTGCACTTGGAGATTCAACATTAACTAATATCCAATCATGCAAATTTGGTTCTCTGTGAAACCAAATCGAATGATCTAAACTTGCCATTTGCGTATTTCCAAAATGAGCTTTAGAAGCATGTGGTTTTATCGCTGTTGATAACAAATTGTAATCAGAGCTATAAGCAATTAATTGCTGAATAATAGGTAAAGGTAACCCCTCTGGAGCATCATTAAAAGTTAACCAAACATTACTGAAATTAGGATAATCTTTTTTATCAAAAGGATTGACAAATTCAACAGGTTTGAAATCTAATGGACGTTCTGCTAAGACAAATCGCATAATTGATTTTGGTAAAACCGAACCAAATTGCTCTGCTACATCATTCCAGCTCATTAATTCTTCTGGAGGTGTTACAACAGGCATTTCTTCTTGATGTTCGTAACCTTCTTGCTTTAACTGAAATGAACAAGCCATTACAAAAATAGGCACACTGTCTTGCTTTGCTGTAACAACACGCGTACTAAAACTTCCTCCATCACGAAGATTTGCTACTTCAAAATAGATAGGTTTTTCTAAATGTCCAGGTAAAATAAAGTAGGAGTGAAGGGAATGACAAAAACGATCTGTAGGAACAGTTTGATACGCCGCGTGTAAAGCTTGGCTTACAACTTGACCTCCAAAAACATTTGGACTTCCCATAAAAGAACTTTTCCCTTCGAATAAATTTTCTTCTAGTTTTTTGAGAGAAATTAATTCGATGAGTTCTTGAGTAGTTTTCATTATTAAGTTTAAAATTTCAAATTATTTAATTTCTGCACATTTTGTTCTAATGCACATTTATATTCATTTTTCATTCGATTGATTAATTCTTCGGTTGAAATAATATCATGAATTCCAGAAACTCCGTGTCCAGCAGACCAAATGTCTTTCCATGCTTTATGTCCATCTCCTCCAATTAATTTCGAAAAATCTTCTTCTTTCTTTTCGTCTAAATCAATTCCAGAATGAATAATACTTGGTTTCAAGAAATTTGCATTTACACCAGAAATTCCATCTGTATAAATCACATCTTCGAAAGTAGAATCGACTAACATTGTTTTATAATCTTGATCAGCAGACGCTTCTTTTGTCGCAATAAAACGAGTTCCGATGTATGCAAAATCAGCACCCATATTTTCGGCTGCTAAGATATCATTTCCGTTGTTCATCGCACCTGCTAAAATTAAACAACCATCATAAAAAGTACGAATGTCATCAATCAAAGCAAAAGGATTAGCCGTACCAGCATGTCCACCAGCACCAGAAGCTACAGCAATAATTCCGTCTACACCAGCTTCGGCAGCTTTTTCTGCATGACGTTTTTTGATCACATCATGAAAAACCAAACCTCCATAACTATGAACTGCATCTACAACTTGTTTTACAGCACCAAGTGACGTAATAATAAGCGGTACTTTATATTTTGCACATAAAGCTAAATCACCTTCGAGACGAGGATTTGTTTTGTTAACGATTAAATTCACTCCAAATGGAGCTGCTTTTTTACCTGTTTCTTTTTCAAATTGTTTTAATTGAAAAGTGATATCAATTAACATTTGTTCGAAATCTTCGGCAGTTCTTCCATTCAAAGAAGGAAAAGTTCCGCATACTCCATTTTTACATGCTTCTACAACTAATTCAGTTCGAGAAACAAGAAACATAGGAGAAGTGATTAAAGGTAAATCTAAACTATTTTTAAATTCTTGTAGGGTCATACTAAAATTTTTTTTGATGTGGTATAGGATGCAATATAAGGATAATTTAGAATGAAAATCTAGAAGTTTTTAATAGAAAAAATGAATTTAACGTTCTTTTATAAAAAAATATTTACCGACAAATTTTAACGGTTTACCGATTAAATTTAGAAATGAATAATTGAAATTTTAGTTTTGATAAAACACTATATATGAAACTAAATAACAAATTTCTAATTAGGTTCTTGTTTGCGATTTTTTTGTTTGTAAGTTATAATGCTTGCGCACAAACAAATATAGTTATCAATTACTATACAGGAACCCAGCAACAATATGCTGTTGAAGATTCTGGAAAATTATTTTTTTCAAATGATAATTTAATCATTAAAACATCACTTGAAAGTACTGAAATTAATATTCCAGTTTCAATTATTTCGAAGATTACGTTTAAAAATTCTCTAGCAGTAGAAGATATTAAGCAGAATAGAGAACAAATCATCATTTATCCAAATCCTGCAACTAATTATTTTAAAATTTCTTCTAAAGAAGCAAAATCTACGTTAAATATTTATAATTCGGTGGGGCAATTAGTCTTATCTAAAGTCTACAAAAAAAATGAAGATATAAATGTATCAAATTTATTACCTGGGATTTATTTTATAAAAGTGAATGGTTCAACTTTAAAATTAATAAAGAAATGAGAAGTTTTTTACTGATTTTTATTCTTGCTTTGATTCCATTTGGAGTAAAAGCTCAGCATAATATAAATGTTCATTATGCAGGAAATACTATTTACAAATCCGAAATTACTAAAGTTGATAGTATAAAATTAACGAATCAATTTGTTAATATCAAAGAATCTTCAATTGCATCAACTTTTGAAATTCAGAAATCATTTATTGATAGTATTTCCTTTGATACTAATCCTATAAATGAAAGAGAAATTTTTGTGATTTATAATGGATTAGAAAATGCAACAATTATTAATCCCTATAGTGATAAAGGCGTTGTGATTTTTGTAAATGGAGGAACGGTTTCAGCGATTTCTATTGCTGGAATTACAAACTTGGTTTATAATTTAATAGGAACATCATCAAATGGATCTTTTTCGCTTAATACTGATTTGTCTTCAAAATTAGTATTTAATAATTTGAATTTAACAAATCCAAACGGAGCTGCAGTCTCGATTAGTGGAAAGAAAACAACAACTATTGATGTAAAACAAAATTCTAAAAATACTTTAATAGATGGAACTGGAGGAAGTAATTCTGGTGTAGTGACAAGTAATGGAGCGCTTATTTTTGAAAATACAGGAAATTTAACAATCAAAGGATATAAAAAGCATGGAATAAATTCGAGTTCTTTGATTACTGTAAATAATGGAAATATTGTTGTTGAAACTGCTGTTAGCGATGGATTACATTCTGAAGGCTTTACAATGATTGATGGAAATCTGAAAGTAAATTCTTTAAGTGACGGAATTGATGCAGGAGATGGAAAAATAACTATTTCTAACGGAAATATTGATATTGTTTCGACTTCAGATGATGTAAAAGCAATAAAAAATGGAGCAGCAGATGTTGATATTTCAGGTGGGACAATTGTTTTAACAGTTTCAGGCGCGGCTTCAAAAGGTATAAAATCGAATCAAAATATTAATATATCAGATGCAAATATTACAGCATCTATAAGTAGTAAAGTAATTCTTGAAGCAATTGGAAGTGGATATGATCCATCGTATGGAACAGTATTAAAATCAGACAAAAATATTACCATTAATTCAGGAACGTATGATTTCACGCTAACCGCTGCTTCTCAAGGAGGAAAAGGAATTTCTGCTGATGGAGAAATTATCATTAATGGAGGTTCAATAAACATTAAAACTGCTGCGACTGGTGCCGTTTATGTAAATGAAAGCGGAATAAAAGATTCTTATGCTTCTACTGCTATAACAGCTGATACTAATATTTATCTTAATGGAGGAAATATTACAATTACAAGTACTGGTAATGGAGGAAAAGGAATTTCGGCTGATGGTAATATTACAATAGGAGAGTTGAATAAAGATAATTCTTTGTTAAATCTAAATATTACAACATCTGGGGAAAGATTTCTTGTATCAGGATCTGGTAATAATGCAGATTATGCAAATCCTAAAGCCGTAAAAGCAGATGGTAATTTAACTGTTAATAGTGGAACGATAACAATAAAAGGAACACAAAATGCAGATGGAGGAGAAGGCTTGGAAAGTAAAGCAGTTCTTACAATTAATGATGGAATAATTAATATTGAAACCTATGATGATGCAATTAATGCAGCTACAGCTATAATAATTAATGGAGGAAATACATGGGTGAAAGCAAGAGGAAATGATGGGATTGATAGTAATGGAACGCTTACTATAAATGGAGGGTTTACAGTTTCAAACGGAGCTAGATCACCAGAAGAAGGTTTTGATTGTGATAATAATACATTCAAAATAACTGGAGGTACAATAATAGGAACAGGTGGAGCAACGAGTAATCCTACTACGAATGTAAGTACGCAGCGATCAATAAAAATCACAACAACTTTAACCAATAATATATCAACAATCATTAATCTAAAAAGTTCTACTGGAACGCGAATTTTAACATATAGAGTTCCTGCTTTTTCTTCTAATGGAAATGGTAATTCAGTTACTATTTTAATCACAGATCCTTTAATTTTAAACGGAAATTACACGATTAGTAAAGGGGCTTCAGTTTCTGGAGGAACAGAATCTCTAAGTGGGTATATTGTGGGAGGAACAGTGACTGAAGGAAGCACAATAAAATCATTTACGGTTAGCACTATGTTGACAACTGTTTCGTTGTAAAACGATTTAAATGAAATATACTGATATAGAAAAAAGATCAAAATTTTATTTTGATCTTTTTTTATTGATTAATTTTAAATTACATCACAATTTCTAAATGTAGAAGCAAAACCTTTGCTGTATCTTTGCAATCGTAAATAGAAAATAAATTGGAATTAAAAGAGCATTTAAGGCGTAATATCAAATTAGCATTTCCTGTAATGATTACTCAAATGGGACAAATTTCTGTCAACATTATTGATAACATTATGGTTGGTGGTTTAGGTGGGAAATATGATAATATAGAAGATGAGGTTTTGGGTAAAACAGCTCTAGCAGCAGCTTCTTTAGGAAATTCATTGTTTTTTGCAGTTTTAGTATTTGCTTTTGGATTTAGTTTTGCGCTGTCACCATTGATTGCGGCAGAAGATTCGAAAGGCGATAAAAAAATGGCTGCAAATTATTTTTCGCACAGTTTGGTCTTGAATATTACTTTATCAATCGGTTTATTCTTATTGATTACATTCCTAAAACCGCTGATGTTCTACATGGGACAACCCGCTGATGTGGTAGAAAAATGTATTCCGTATCTAACTATTATGACATTTTCGATGATTCCATTGATGATTTTTCAAACATTTCGTCAATTATCAGAAGGTTTATCATTAACGATTCCCGTTACAATTGCGACAATTTTAAGTAACGTTGTCAATATTACGTTAAACTATGGTTGGATTTATGGAAACTGGGGATTCCCACGTTTAGAAGTCGCTGGTGCAGCTTGGGGAACATTCGTTGCACGTTCAGTAATGATGATTTTCTTGATTATAGTTTTATTTAATTTCAAGAAAACGAAATCTGTTTTACAAGAAGTTCAATTTAAAGCAAGTAATTTCCAGAAAGTAATTTTTAGAAAAATTGCTGGAATTGGAATTCCAACCGCATTAACATCTTTCTTCGAAATGAGTGCATTCTCTTTGGCAGCCTTTGTTTGCGGTTATACATTTACAAATTCTATCGCAGATCAAGAATTAGCAAAAGTAAATTTAGCAGCGCATCAAATTGCGATAAATTTAGCTTCCACAACTTTTATGATGTGTACAGGAATTGGAGTTGCAGCAACGGTTCGTATCGGAAATCAATTAGGTTTAAAAGATTACAAAACTTTAAGAGAAGCAGGTTGGTCTTGTATTTTAATGGTATTATCATTTATGATTTTGTGCGGAATTTTATTCATTATTTTCCGTTATCAATTACCAACAATTTATTTAGATAATCCAGATGTTATCAACTTAGCTGCATCATTATTAATCATTGCCTCACTTTTCCAAATGTCTGATGGCGTACAATTGGTATTATTAGGTGCTTTGAGAGGAATGACCGATGTCAAAATTCCTTCAATTCTAACATTTATATCATATTGGTTAATCGCAATTCCGATTGGTGTAGTATTAGCAATTGTTTTCGAAATGCGCGCGTTTGGAATGTGGATTGGTTTAGGAACTGGTTTAACGGCTTCGGCAATATTTTTGATGATTCGTTACAATCGTCAAACGAAGAAAATGATTAGGGAAAATCCTAATGCAGAAATAATTTTAGAAGATAAATTAAAAAACATATAAAATGGAATTACCAAAATTTTTATTGGCTGATAACTCAACAATGCCAGACAAAATCTTTATTTTACATACAGATTATCCTCGTTTTTTATTAGACGTTGAAACTGACGATATCGAGTGGTTTGAAGATATTTCTGAAGAAGAAGATAACGAAGAATTTAATACTGAAATTGCTAATTTAATCGAAGACGCTTTAGATTTTTATGATCAAGAAATGTCTTTGTTAGATGACGAAGAATAAGTCTTAAATAAATAAAATTTCTATGTTTTTATTAGTGTAAGATTTACACTAAAATAATTTTATATGCTTGCATTATAATTTTTTTATTAGTATTTTGCAACTAAGAAAATTATTCAAAACCATGGAAATAAAAAGATTATTTGATTTTCCACAAAATCAATTAGAAAATAATCCTCGAGAAGATGCATTGGTGTCTAAAGTGAACGGAACTTGGGTGAAAACATCTACGCAAGAATACGTTGGCAAAGCAAATGCATTTAGTCGAGGATTATTACAATTAGGAATCAAGCCACAAGATAAAATTGCAATAGTTACTTCAACTAATCGTACCGAATGGAACATCTGTGATATCGGTATTCAGCAAGTTGGCGCGATTTCCGTTCCGTTATATCCAACACTTTCCGAAGACGATTTTGATTATATCTTAAACAATGCTGAATGTAAATTTATCATTGTTTCTGATAAAGGTTTATATGATACAGTTGTAGCTGTAAAAGATAAAGTGTCAACATTGGTTGGGATTTATAGTTTTGATGAAATTGCTGGAGTTCCAAATTATAAAGAGATTTTAGATTTGGGTGAAGATAATTCAACGCAACATGAAGTAGATAGTATCAAAGAGATGATAAAACCATCTGATATGGCGACTTTGATTTATACTTCAGGAACAACAGGTCGTCCGAAAGGTGTTGTATTAACGCACGAAAATATCGTTTCTGATGTTTTAATGTCCGTTGATCGTATTCCAGATTTTCCAAATCATGCAATTGCATTGAGTTTTCTTCCGATTAATCACGTTTTCGAACGTATGTTGATTTATTTGTATCAACATTTGAGCATCGGAATTTGGTATGCAGAAAGCATCGATAAATTAGGAGATAATATGAAAGAGGTGAAACCGCATGTAATGACGGTTGTACCACGATTAGTAGAAAAAGTTTATGATAAAATTTACAATACAGGTGCTTCTGCAGGAGGTCTTAAAACGAAAATTTTTATGTGGGCTTTAAGCCTTGTTGAAGATTACGATCCTTACAATCCAAAAGGTGGATTATTTGGGTTGAAACATTCTATCGCAAAAAGTTTGGTTTTCAGTAAATGGAAAGAAGGTGTTGGTGGTAATTTAGTATGTATGGTTTCGGGTTCTGCGCCTTTAGCAGCACGTTTGAATCATATTTTCTGGGGTGCTGGAATTCCTATTTTAGAAGGTTATGGTTTGACGGAAACTTCTCCAGTAATTTCGGTGAATTGTATGAAGAAAGACGGTTTCGGAATTGGAACTGTTGGTGCTCCACTAAAAGGAATAGAGGTTAAAATTGCAGAAGACGGAGAGATTTTAGTCAAAGGTCCTAACGTTACACAAGGTTACTACAAAGATCCTGAAAAAACTGCTGAAGCATTTACGCCAGATGGTTATTTCAAAACGGGTGATATTGGAGTTCTTGAAAGAGGTTTACTTAAAATTACTGATCGTAAAAAAGAGATGTTCAAAACTTCTGGAGGTAAATATATCGCGCCGCAAATTATCGAAAATAAATTCAAACAATCTCGTTTTATCGAGCAAGTAATGGTTGTTGGAGAAGGAGAGAAAATGCCTTGTGCGATTATTCAACCTAATTTCCAAGTGTTGAAAGATTATTTACGTATCAAAGGAATTGCTGAACCTGCAACGAATGCAGATTTGATTAAAGAACCTGCAATTTTAGATGTTATTGGTCGAGAAATTGAAAAAATGAATAAAGGTTTGGGACATTGGGAACAAATCAAAAAGTTCGAATTAACACCTGATGAATGGACAATTGATGATGGATTATTAACGCCAACATTAAAATTGAAACGTAAAAATGTGCTAGCTAAATATCAAGATTTATACAATAAATTATACGATAAAAAGTAAATAAAAAAACAATTAAAAAATCCTTTCAAAAATTTTTGAAAGGATTTTTTAATTCTATAATAATCAAGTTTTAATCTCGTCGTCCGCCCATTGCCATCATGACAAAATAAAGTAGTTGAGCTAACGAACCAATCGCTGCGACTACATAAGTTCTTGCAGCCCATTTTAATGAATCTTTTGCACCTTCATATTCGTTTGGCATCACCATATTGTTTCCTTTTAACCAAGCTAATGCACGGTTAGAAGCATCGTATTCAACTGGTAAAGTAACAAAAGCAAAAACGGTTGTTACTGCAAATAAGAAAATACCAATCCATAACAAAGTTGCATTTTTAGATGAAGCCATCACGATTAATCCTAACATCAAAATCCATTGATTTAAGCGAGATGCTACATTTACCATCGGAACCATTTTCGAGCGTAATTGCAACATATTATAACCAACCGCATGTTGTACTGCATGTCCACATTCGTGCGCTGCAACAGCCGCCGCTGCCGCATTTCGTTCGTGGTAAACAACTTCCGATAAGTTTACCGTTTTATCAGCAGGATTGTAATGATCTGTTAATTGTCCTGGAGTAGATATAACACGTACATCGTGAATGTTATTGTCAGAAAGCATTTTCTCAGCTATCTCTTTTCCAGACATTCCATTTGCCAAATGTACTTTCGAATAATACTTAAATTTACTTTGAAGTCGGTTGCTAACAAACCAACTAATCAACATAAACAGTCCAATAATAATGTAATAACCTGTCATCTATTTCTATTTTATTTTTTAATCAATTTTAATATTCATTCAAAATTCAAAAAGTATTCCAATAAGTGAATAGAGACAAAAATAGCAGAAAAGTTGGTTTTTTGGCAGAGTTCTGTATTAAATCATATAAAAAATAAACAAAAGCTGACATTTTGCTCAAAAATTTTTGAATTGAAATTACAAAACTTATTACCTTTGCCAGCTATGAGTATTCGCATAAAAGAAGTACAATCAAAACATGATTTGGAAGCATTTATTAAGTTTCCGATGAATTTGTATAAGGATAATCAATATTACGTTCCGCCCTTTATTAATGAGGAGAAGGAAACATTAGATGTTTCTAAAAACCCCGTTTTCAAAGATGCAGAAGCGCGTTATTTTCTTGCCGAAAAAGAAGGTAAGATTGTGGGGCGTGTTGCGGCAATTATCAATTGGCAAGAAGTCAATAATCAACAAAAACGTAAAATGCGTTTCGGTTGGTTTGATATGATTGATGATATCGACGTCACAAAAGCACTTTTGGCAAAAGTTGCGGAAATAGGTAAAGAAAATCAATTAGAATATATAGAAGGCCCAGTTGGTTTTTCGAATTTGGAAAAGGCAGGTTTACTAACTTTCGGATTTGATAAATTGGCTACAATGGTTGGTTTATATAATTTTCCGTACTATGCGCAACACTTAGAATCGTTAGGTTTTGAAACTGCAAACGAATGGGTAGAATATGAATTGTCTGCACCAACAGAATTACCAGAAAAAGTTATCAAATTCAATAAAATTATTCGAGAACGTTACAAATTACGAGAATTGAAGTTTACAAAAACTTCAGAGATTATTCCGTATGTTGACGAGATGTTCGATTTGTTAGATAAAACTTACAGCGAATTGGATACTTATGTACCAATTGCGGATTATCAAATTGAATATTACAAAAAGAAATATATTCCGTTTATTAATCCAGATTTTGTAAACTGTATTGTTGATGAAGACGGAAAAATGGTTTCGTTTGCTATTACGATGCCTTCTTACTCGAAAGCGATGCAAAAAGCGAAAGGTAAAATTTTTCCTTTTGGTTGGTGGCATTTGATGAGAGCAAGTAAAAATAATGATTCTGCTCAATTTTATTTGATCGGAATTGATCCAAAATTTCAAGGAAAAGGTGTTACAGCATTGATTTTTAATGCAATGTTTGATACGTTTAGAAACAACGGGATCAAATTTTTGGAAACAAATCCTGAACTAGCGGACAACGAAAGTATTCAAGTTTTGTGGAAAGCTTATGATCCTGTAAACCACAAACGTCGTAAAACTTTCAAGAAATCAATTCAGTAAAATATAAATAATAATGTTATATATTTTGAATTAAAATTTGTCAATTCGAGTGATTTTTAGAAAGATTATTTCTAAAAATTGTATCGAGAATTAAGATGAATTTTATCTTCTAAAACTTTATTCTCGATACAAAATTCTAAACGAATTTCACTCGAATTGACGGTTTTATTTATTTGATAATCAGTATTTATAACATAAAACTTATAAACGTATAACTTAAAAAATATGTTTGATATTCATCAATTAGAGAAAGAATATTCAACTTTCAGACAAGAAGGTTTTGATTCGAAATGGTTAAATTTTGAAGCTTTAAATCACTATTTTTCATTAAAATCAATTCAAAAAGAACAAATTGGAACATCTTTTTTAGGAAACGAAATTTATAAATTAAGTTTCGGAACTGGAGAAAAACGTTTATTGATTTGGTCTCAAATGCACGGAAACGAATCATCTGGTACGCGTGCAATGTTTGATGTGATTAATTTTTTTGAACAAAAATCTGAATTATCTCAAACCATTTTATCTCAATTGACGATTGATTTTATTCCGATGCTAAATCCTGATGGTGCAAATGTTAATACACGTAGAAATGCGGTTGGAATTGATATTAACCGTGATTTTTTAGCAAAAGAATCAACAGAAATTCACGTTTTGTTGAATCAAGTAGAGAAAGGAAATTATCAAACCTTATTCAATTTACACGATCAACGTACGATTTTCAATGTTGGGCAATCAGCAAAACCTGCAACGCTTTCTTTTTTGGCGCCTTCTTATAATGTTGAGGAAGATGTAAACGAAGTTCGCGAAAAAACGATGGGAATTATTCAAGCAATGAATACTGAATTACAAAAAGTAATTTCTGGTCATGTAGGTCGTTATACATCAGAGTTTTATCCGATGTCAACCGGAGATAATTTCACAAAAATGGGTTATCCTTGTGTATTATTTGAAGCGGGACATTTTCCGAATGATTATCAACGTGATACAACAAGAAAATACAATGCATTGGCTATTTTGGCTGGACTGAATGCTTTAGCTACGCAAGAAAATTTTCCGTTTGATGAGTATTTATCGATTCCTCAAAATGGACAAAAATATTTGGATGTTGTGATTCATAATGTTCAAATCCAAAATGGTGAAAATTCTTCTGTTGTTGATTTAGGAATTTATTTTGAAGAAGAATACAACGAAGAAAATAATTCGGTAGAGCAAATTGCGAAAATTATTGAAATTGGTGATTTGCGAAAATTTATTGGTCATCTCGAAATTGATGCTGAAAAACAAGTTTATAAAGGAACTACCAAAAATTATCCTTTATTGAATCAATTGGCTACTTTCGAGATTGGTTCAATTAAAGTTGAAAATGGTCAAATCATTTCATAATTATTTATACATTTAACCTATAAACTAAAAATACAATGAAAAAAATATTGGCAATTGCACTTGTTGCGATGTTGGGATTTTCTACACAATCGTTTGCTCAAAATAAAGTGTTGAATCGTACGATTACAGCTGAAAATGGGAAGAAAATGTTGACGGGAGAATTCAATAGAAAAGCTTTGGAAGAAGATGATTTTAAAGATTGGTATCATCATGAATATGACACTTACGAAGTTGAAAAAAGTAAATTGAAAAGTTTAAAAGATTTACGTAATTATCGTTTGGAAGTTTTTATGGGAACTTGGTGTTCAGATTCTCGTCGTGAATTGCCGCGTTTATATAAGATTTTAGATGACATTAAATTTCCTCAAAATCGTTTGAAAGTGATTGGTGTAAACTATCAAAAGAAAAGTTTTAACGGAGAAGAAATTAATAAAAACATTACTCACGTTCCGACAATTATCGTATATAATAATAAAAAAGAAGAAGTTGGTAGAATTGTAGAATCTCCAGTTTCGGGCTATTTAGAAGAAGATTTGGCACAGATTGTGAATGGTACGCCATTGACTCCAAATTATGCAAATGAATAATTTAAAGAAAATAATTCTTGTCGTTGTAGCCTTCATTTTTGGTGTGATGATAACGTATTTCATCATGGATAAATTCAAATCTGAAAGTTATACCGAACAATCTCATGTGATTGCGTATCAAATCGAACGAATGAATAAAATGATTGTTGCAGAACAAACCTATTCAGATTTATACAATCACACGTCAAAAAAATCGTTGCCAGGTTTAACTGATATTTTTTCTGCGGATAAAAAGGTGACACTTTTGGTGAAAGCCAAAGCACAAGCAACGTATGATTTGAAAAAAATGGATATTGAATTGGATTCGGTGAATAAAAAAATTATCATCAAATCTATTCCTCCAGTTGAAATCCAAGTGTATCCAGATGTTAGTTTTTATGACATGGATCAAAGTGTTTTCAATAAATTTAGTAAAGATGATTTGAACGGAATTAAAAAACGTGCTGTAGAGCATGTAGAAAAAACCGTTGATCAAACCAAACTAAAACAAGAAGCACATCAACAATTAATTCAAAATCTTGGAGATTTGTATTTCCTTGCCAAAACCTATGGTTGGAAGATAGAGGATAAAACGAGTTACGCCAACGAATTGAATAAATTATACGATTAATAAATAATTAAAAACCTGTTCCGATAGAATAGGTTTTTTTTCGCTGAATAAAGAAATGAAGTGTTTCTTTCTTTAGAATTAAAATTGAAAATAGTATTTTCGCTTAATATTAAAAATAAAAATGAATTGGCGTAGATTTTTACTTCCATTTTCTGGTTTATATTGGATTGGGACTTCGGTTCGAAATCTGTTTTACAATATAGGAATGATGCGTTCATCATCATTCAAAATTCCAATTATTAATGTTGGAAACCTATCTGTTGGCGGAACGGGAAAGTCTCCTCATATCATGTATTTAATCGATTTGTTGAAAGACGAAAAATTAATTGCAACATTGAGTAGAGGATATGGACGAAAAACAAAAGGTTTTTTGATTGCAAATTATTCATCCAAAGTTTATGATATTGGAGACGAACCAATGCAGTTTTTTCAACGTTTCAAGAATAGAATTTTGATTGCAGTTTGCGAAGACAGAGCTTTTGGAGCACAAAAATTAATTGATCATTACAATGCAGAAGCAATTTTGTTAGATGATGCCTATCAACATCGTGGAATAAAAGCTGGTTTCAATATTTTGTTGACTGATTACAATAATCCATATTATAAAGATTTTTTATTACCAGCTGGTGATTTGAGAGAGAGTAGAAGTGGAGTTCGTCGTGCAGATATTGTTATTGTAACGAAATGTCCAGACAGAATATCGGAGGAAAAGCACAAAGAAATTTCGAAAAAGATTAAGTTAAGATCTCATCAGCAATTATTTTTCTCAAAAATTGTTTATGACAACAAATTGATTGGAAAATTGGATAATGTTGATAAATCAACTTGGAAAAATCTGAATGTTATTTTGGTTACAGGAATTGCTAAAACAGATGGTTTGGTAAAATTTGCGGAAGAAAACTTTGCAAATGTCTTGCATTTAGAATATCCAGATCATCATAATTTTAGTCAATCAGAAATTGAGTATATTTACAAACGATACGAAGATACGGAAGGTAGAAAGCGTTTTGATAAAATTATCATGACAACAGAGAAAGATTATATGCGTTTGATGGAAGAATCCATGATAAAAGACGATTTATACTACATCCCAATTAGTATCGATATTAACGATAAAGAAAAATTTAATCAAACTATTTTAGAGTATGTTGGACAGAATTAATGAGGCTGTAAAGTACATCAATAATTTATTGCCAGATCAACCAGAATTTGTAATTGTGTTAGGGTCTGGATTAGGAAAATTAGAAGACGAAGTAGAAAATAAAGTTGTTATTAGCTACAAAGATATACCAAACTTTCCTCAAGTAACAGTAGAAGGGCACAAAGGTCATTTAGTATACGGAACTATTTTAGGTAAAAAAGTTTTGATGATGGCTGGTCGTTTTCATTATTACGAAGGATATTCGATGGAAGAAGTAACGTTCCCAATGCGTGTTTTCAATGGATTAGGAATTAAGAAAGTTGTTTTATCGAATGCTTCTGGAGGTGTTAACCCAAGTTTTAGTGTAGGGGATATTTGTTTGGTAAAAGATCATATCAATATGATGCCAGAACATCCTTTACGTGGAAAAAATATTGATGAATTAGGACCTCGTTTTGTGGATATGTCAAAAGCATATGACAGAGAAATGTTGAATGAAGCGGCAGAATTTGCAAAAGCAAATGATATTTTGGTTCATCAAGGAGTTTATGTAGGATTACAAGGGCCAACTTTCGAAACGCCATCAGAATACGGATTGGTTCGTTTTATTGGTGGAGATTGTGTTGGTATGAGTACAGTTCCTGAGGTTATTGTTGCTCGTCACATGGATATGCGCGTTTTCTGTTTATCTATTATTACAGATTTAGGAGGGCCAGAAATTTCATTTGATGTTTCGCACGAAGATGTATTAAATGCAGCAAACACAGCAATGCCAAATGTAATTCGCGTGGTAAAAAGCGTAATCGAAAATTGTTAATTTTTGATTTGATTATAAAAGAAAAACCAACTGAAAAGTTGGTTTTTTTTATTTTATAAAAATCGGTGAATTCGAAAGAATAATAAGGTCAAATAACAAGACGAATTCACCGACAAGCTTTGAAGCGTTCGATTGATTAGATCTCAACTTCTCGTTCAGAATTTGTGCAATTGCTATGAACGATATAATCGATTAGTTTTCCATTTTCAAAACACAACATCAAATCTTCTTCATAAATTGATGTATGTGTCAATTGATTAAATTGTAATAATTTTCCTTGAGGAATTTTAATAATTCCAGAATACCAGCTCGCAAAAACTTCTTCTCTTTTTGGAAATAAATAATTCAATTCAACTTCATCCAAACCATCCAAATATCCTCTGAAATTAATTAAAAACAATTCGTCATTTCTCAATTCCCATTTCCCATAATATCCTCTCCAGCATGTTGGCGAAGGCGGAGTAAAATAAGGTGGAAGATTTAATTTTCTAAAATAATGATGTAATGGTTGTTCGGCTATAATATATTGTTGGTTGTCGATTAATAAAATTTCTCCTATTTGCGCGGTCATTTTTTCTTATGGTTTATTCAAATGTAGAATAGCCACACGAATTAATGAAGAATCAATAGCGCTAATTTATCAAAATAATAAAAATTGACCGACTAAAATAAAATGGTTAAAAATTATCTTGTCTTTAAATGATAAATTCGTAATTATTATTTATTTTAGAATTATTCTTTCACCTTGTTGAGGGAAAATATAATTGATGTTATATGGATTATCTTTTAATAATTCGTCTTTAATTTTTTGCTCATAATCATCTTTTGGTTTGATATGAGTAACGATGATTGTAAAACCTTTTAACTTACTTTTTCCAACTTCTTTCGCTAATTCTCCTAATTCTTCGTTCATCAATTTTGGCGTTAAATGTCCAAATAATAATTTTTCGGGTTGAGAATTCGGAAAAGAAACTTCCAACATCATTGTTTTCAGTTTACCTGATTTGATTTTAGGTGCAATTGCTTTCCAAATAGTTGCTAAATTTTTAGTTTTTTCGATACGATCAGCTCCTGTATCACCAAAATATAAGACTGCATTTGAGCCATTTTCTACTAATATTGCCGAACTTTTCAAAGGATTTACATGACTCAATTCGTAAATAGTTCCAGTAAAATTAGTTCCTTCTATTGTGAAAGGTGTTCCAATTTCAGCGTATTTGTAGTAATATTTATTCAAAATTGGCGATTCGCCTTCATTGGCAAAATTTGCCCAAGCATCATTGGTAAAATATTTATTTTTTAAAACTGAAATTGTTTCAGAAATACCATAAATAGGCTTGTTTGCATCTTCTGGAGAATTAATAATCATGCCTGAAAGATGATCCAAATGTCCATGCGAAATAAAATATCCTTTGATATAGTTTTTAAGAATTTTACTATTTTGTTCTTCAAAAGTACCTTTCTCTATTGCTTTATTGATTCCAGAAAGAATTGTCCCAGCATCCAATGCTAAATAGCTATTTGTCGTTTCTTCACCAATCAAATAAGAAGAAAGATTGCTTTCGTTGCTACCACCATAAACACCAAGTGGAACAATCTGAATATTTTGTGCTGATGCAATCATCGAAATTCCAAATCCAATACTTAATAGATATTTTTTCATAAAAAGAATTTTAACAAAAATACAACTGAAAGTATTATTAAACTAAAATATCCTCATAGTTTCTAAAAACTTTAGTATTTTCACACTTCTTTAAAAATTAACGCATAAAATTAGTTAGAATGAAATCGAAATTATCTACTAAAATATTTAAAAATTATGCGACTCAACTGATGACAAAAAAAGCAATGTATGCTGCGGCAATCGCTTTATTGGCAACAAATGTTGATGCGCAAAAGAAACCATTAGATTTGACTGTTTTTGATGAATGGCAATCAATCGGAATGAAAGAATTATCGAACAATGGTTCGTGGGTTGCTTATCAAGTTAATGCACAAGAAAGTGATAATACATTGAACTTTTTTGGTTTGAAAACGGATAAAAATCTTAGTTTTCATCGTGGTGAACAAAGTGTTTTTACATCAGATTCTAAATTTGCCGTTTTTAAAATTCGACCTTTTTATAAAGATTTGAAATTGGTTCGAATTAAGAAAAAGAAAGAACACGAAATTGCTAAAGATTCAATTGGAATATTAAATCTAGCAACAAATCAAGTTGAGAAATTACCGAATATAAAATCATTCAAAACACCGAAAAAAGGAGGTTCTCTTTTAGCTTATTTATTAGAAAAAGAAGAAGCGAAGAATGATAAAAAAGACAAGTCAGATTCTACAAAAACGAAAGATAAAGTTGCAAAACCAGCTGGAAAAGATAAGAAAGATACGCCGTTAGAATTGGTGTTGAGAAATTTGATTTCTGGTCAGAAAAAATCTTTCAAAAATGTAATGAATTATGAGTTTAGCGAAAATGGTAAACAATTAATTTTTTCGACAAAACAAGAGAAAAAAGACAGTTTAGATAAAACTAAATATGGCGTTTTCTTGGTAAATACAGTAACTTTTGCTCAAAAACAATTTGTTGATACAATTGGAGATTTCAAACAATTTGCGTTTGATGAATTAGCAAATAAAGTTGCTTTTGTTGGAACTTCTGACGAAGAGAAAAAGGAAAATAAAACATATTATTTATATTATTCTGCAACAAATAATCCACAACAAATCAAGAAATCTGAATTGTTAGGATTGAAAAAAGATTGGCAAGTTTCAGAAAATCGTCAACCAAAATTTAGTAAAGATGGAAATTCTTTGTTCATTGGTTTGATGCCTAAATTAGCAGAAAAAGACACAACTTTAATTGCTGATGACTATGCAAAAGTGGATGTTTGGAGTTACAAAGACGATTTTATTCAGCCACAACAATTAAAGAATCTTGAGCGTGAAAAAAAGCGTTCGTATTTATCTGTGATTGATTTATCGAATCCTGTAAAAGTGACACAATTAGCGGATTTGGATATGAATCAAGTCGAAATTTTGAACGAAGGAAATTCAAATTTTGCTTTAGGAACTTCTGATAATGCCTATCGATTAAGCTCTAATTGGGATGTAACAGGTCGTAAAGATTATTATATCATTAATACGAAAACGGGACAACGCGAGTTATTTGCAAAAGCTTTGGCTGGAAGAGTAGAGATGTCGCCAAATGGAAAATTTGCTGTTTTTTATAATGCCGAAAATGGTTTGTGGTCGAGCTATAATATCGAAACAAAGGAAACAAAAGTTCTGAATAAAAAGCTAAAAGTGAAATTCTATGACGAAGAAAATGATTCACCAACTTTAGCGCAAGAATATGGTGTTGCTTATTTTACGGATAATGACGAAACGGTTTTAATCAAAGATCGTTATGATATTTGGGAGTTTGATTTGGTGGGAAATCGTCGTCCAGAAAATATGACAAATGGTTTCGGCCGTAAACATAACATTACGTTTGATATCAATCAATTAAATGATGATATAAAAACTCTTAATCGTGATAATTTAGTTTATTTAGGTGCTTTTAATAATCAGAATAAACAATCTGGAGTTTATCAAACTATCATTTCGAAAGCAAAAAATCCTGAAGAAGTTGTGATGTCGAATACTTGGGGAACGCAAAAAATGACGAAAGCGTTGAATGCGAATGAATTTATTTATACAAAAGAATCGTTCCAAAATTCGCCTGATGTATATGTTTCAACTAATTTTAAAGATGAGAAAAAGATATCAGCAATCAATCCGCAACAAAAAGATTATTTATGGGGGAACGGTGAATTGGTAACGTGGAAAACGTATTCGGGTAAAGATGCAACTGGAGTTGTATACAAACCAGAGAATTTTGATCCAAATAAAAAATATCCAATGATTGTTTACTTCTACGAAAAACTTTCGGATAATCTGAATCGTTATCAAGCGCCTGCGCCAACGCCTTCTCGTATCAATCATACATATTTTGTAAGTAACGATTATATTGTGTTTACACCAGATATTTCGTATACAATTGGTCATCCTGGGAAATCTGCCGAAGATTATATCAATTCTGGAGTAGAAACATTGAAGAAAAATACGTGGGTAAACGGTAGTAAAATTGCAATACAAGGACAAAGTTGGGGAGGATACCAAGTGGCACATTTGATTACTGCAACCAATATGTATGCTGCTGCTTGGACAGGTGCTCCTGTTGTGAATATGACTTCTGCTTATGGTGGAATTCGTTGGGGAACGGGTATGAGTCGTCAATTTCAGTACGAACAAACGCAAAGTAGAATTGGTAAAACCTTGTGGGAAGCGCCAGAATTATACATCGAAAATTCGCCTTTGTTCAATATGCCGAAAGTTACGACGCCAGTTGTAATCATGCATAACGACGAAGATGGTGCTGTTCCTTGGTACCAAGGAATTGAGATGTTTATGGCATTGCGTCGTTTACAAAAACCAGTTTGGATGTTAAATTATAATGGTGATGACCATAACTTGATAAAACGTGCAAATAAAAATGATATTCAGCAACGTCAAGTGCAATTTTTTGATCATTATCTGAAAGATAAACCTGCTCCAAAATGGATGACAGAAGGAGTTCCTGCTATTTCTAAGGGAGTTGATTGGGGCTTCGATCTTGAGAAATAACTTTACAAAATAATAAAAGCGATCAAATTTATTTGGTCGCTTTTTTTGTCAAAAGAATTTCTTACAACACAATTATATTGTTAAATTTACAATTCATTTTGATTAACTTATTGAAAAAGTTTAATTTAAAGGTTTAATTGCACTAAATATGAATACAAATAATCGACAAATTGTTTATATCCATGGACTAAATAGTTCGGCAAATTCAACTAAATTCAAAACTATTCTAAAAAAATATCCTTCAGCGATTTGTATTGAATGGAAAACCGAGGAGAATATTGCAACTATTTTATTTGAAGCTTACGAACATTTAAAAGGTTTGGTAAATGATTTGACAATTATAGGAAGCTCTACTGGAGGGAATTTTGGTTGGCAATTGCAACAAAAATTAAAGGAAAATGGAAAATCGAGCGAATTGATTTTGTTAAATCCTTTGGTTGATGTTTCAATGAAAGTCGAAAATAATTTTCCTGAAAATCTTTCGCAGTATTTAGTTGATATGAATCGTTTCGAAAATACAACGGTTTTTCTTTCTGTGCATGATGAAGTTTTGGATTTTGAAAAACTAAAAACTTTCTTCGAAATTCAACAAAATATTTTTCCACAACAAATCGAAATCATAGAAATTGATGACAATCATCGAATACGTAACTTCGAGTCATTGTTAACGTTAATTTAATTTACGCTTTACAATTATTTAATTTTATTAACTGCATTTTTGCACACGAATCAAGAAACAAATAAACATGAGGCAATTTTTAATATTAATACTTATTGTATTTTCAATCAGTTCGTATGCGCAAGTAAAAGATTCTACAGAATCTAAAAAGAAAACTGTACAGGATTTTAAGAATATGATGTCGCCCTATTATAGCTATGGTAACGGATTGGGAATTACTTCTCCAGATAGTCTTTATCAGGTCAACATTAGATTTCGTATGCAAAATCGCATTAGTTATAATCATAATGATGGAGAAGAAGATAATATTGATGGACAAATTCGTCGTTTAAGATTGCGTTTTGATGGATATATCGGAGATCCAAAATTTGGTTATTCGATGCAATTATCTTTTGCAGCAGGTGATGTAGGAAAAGCAGAAGAGGGGAAGAATACGAATATTATTCGTGATGCGATGATTTTCTATTACCCAAATAAACATTGGAGTTTAGGATTTGGTCAAACAAAACTTCCAGGAAATAGGCAACGTGTTAATTCTTCTGGAGCATTACAATTAACGGATCGATCTATCAATAATGCAGATTTTAATATTGATCGCGATTTTGGATTTCAGGTCTTATACAATAAAAGAAATCAAGAAAAATTCTCATATATTTTGAGAGGAGCTATTTCTACTGGTGAAGGACGAAATTGGACAAATTTTAAAGATACTGGTTTAGCTTATACAGGAAAAGTTGAGCTGTTTCCACTTGGAGAATTTACAAAAGGAGGGAGCAATTATGAAGGTGATTTAGTTCATGAACAAACACCAAAATTGATGCTTTCGGGAGCTTATAGTTATAATGATAGAGCGCATAGAACGGCGGGAATGTTAGGAGATGATATTGTAGGTGGAGGAACAGCTAATATAAAATCATTGTTTTTGGATGCGATGTTAAAATATCGTGGATGGAATTTGATGTATTCTTATATGAATCGTAATTCGGATAATGTATTATTTTATAACCCTGCGGATATTTCTGATTTTAATTATATTTATAATGGAGAAGGGATGGATTTTCAAGGTTCGTACACATTTCCGAAACATTGGGAGGTGATAGGACGTTATTCAACTCAAACAGTAGATAAAGATATTTTTGAGTTTACGCCAAATACAAACCAATTCACATTAGGTTTGACAAAATATATTTGGGAACATGCGTTCAAATTACAAGCAGAGTTCACGTATGAGCAACAAAAATTCTATAATTTAGAAAAGAAAAACAACTGGTATGCGCGTTTTCAGATAGAAATTGGAATTTAAGATATCTTATTGTAAATTAAATATCTTAGAATAAAATAAAGGTTTGATATTTGATAATATTTAATAAATTTGCAGTCTAATATCAACCCATGCAAGCCAATAAAAAAAGAAAAAGTTTAAACCGAAACGTAGAGTTCGGAACTAAAAAAGTACAATTTAAAGATGTAATTATTGTCGCAATATTAATCTTCGTAATTGTTTTAGTAATTTTGAAATTTATAAATTAATCATAAACAAAAAAACCACTTCAAACGAAGTGGTTTTTTTGTTTTATTTCTTTTTGATGGAAACTAATTTCGAATCTTCTTTACAAATTTCTAATACAAAATCATAATCTTTCGTATTGTCTTTGCTTTTATAGTTTGCCAAATATTCTCTACAAGGAACCTGATCTTTTTTCGAGTGATCAAAATCAACTTTACTTCTTTTGAATAATTCTTTTTTCAAGAATGTCGAATCTAAATTTTCTGCTTTTAAAAATGCCTGAGCTTCTGGTGAAATAGCTAATCTTTTTGAAAAAGCTTCATCCAAAACCCTTGCATTTGGAAAGTAATTACATGAGAAAGCACGAGGTCCAAACGCCATTGCGACGAAAACTAACCCAATTCCAACTCCCATCAAATACTTCATAAATCTTTGCGTAAACGTCATATGATCAATAAATTAATGTCGTGAAATGGTAAATCAAACCAATCACATAAGTTCTTTTTTACAATTCTTCCTTTGTACAAATATACGCCATTTCTTATAGTTTTATCCGATTGTACCACATTCGCAAAACCAGATTCTTCTGAAATTTGGAATAAATACGACAAGAAATAATTGCTCAACGCTTTGGTAGAGGTACGTGCGACGCGAGAAGTGATGTTAGAAACCGCATAATGAATTATATCATTCTTAATAATAATTGGATGATCATGGGTTGTTAATTCAGATGTTTCGAAACATCCACCTTGATCAATACTCACATCAATAATAACAGCGCCAGCTTTCATATTTTGCACCATCATCTCAGTTACAACACAAGGTGTACGTGTTTCTCCTCGAAGAGCACCGATTGCTAAATCGCAACGTCGCAAAGCTTTTCCTAATTCTTTTGGATCTAATGTAGAAGTAGAAACTCGTTGTCCTATATTTTGTTGTAATCGTCTTAATCTTGTTAATGAATTATCAAAAACACGAACCGAAGCACCTAAACCTAAAGCTGTTCTTGTCGCATTTTCTGCAACCGTTCCAGCTCCAAGAATCACAACTTCTGTTGGACGAACGCCTGTTACGCCGCCCATCAAAATTCCGTTTCCTCCGTTTGTAGAAGACATCAATTCACTTGCAACCAAAATTGCCGTTGTTCCTGCAATTTCACTTAATAAGCGAACGACTGGTAAATGATTTTGTTCATCACGAATAAATTCAAATCCAACAGCGTTTACACGTTTTGTAATTAATTTCTGAAAATATTCGCGTCTTAAGGTATTCGCCGGAACAGATGAAATAATCAATGCATTTGGTTTCACCCAATCAATTTCATCTAAAGTAAGTGGTCCAACTTTTAGAATAATAGGTTTCTCGAAAACAGCTTGCGTATTGTAAGAAATTTGCGCACCAGCTTCCGAATATTCTTTATCCGAATAATTTGCACCTTCTCCTGCTCCAGTTTCTATCGTAACTTGATGTCCATTATTGACTAAAATTTCGACTGCATCAGGAGAAAGACAAATTCTTTTTTCTTGATTATTTGTTTCTTTTGGAATTCCAATATCAAAGCGTTCTTTCTTATGAGGAATCTCTAAACGCTCGGGTTGAGGAATAAGATCTTCTTGAGAAAAAGGCGTGAAAATATTTTTTCCGTCCATATACGATTAACTAAAATTTAAATGACGAACTCCATCTACATTTTCCAATGTAATTGTGTGGTGTTCATCTGGTATAAAGTTAGCAATTTTATTTGGCCATTCCATTAAACAATATTGATTAGAATATAAATATTCTTCAATCCCAAAATCTAAGGCTTCATCTTCGTGATTTAAACGATAAAAATCGAAATGATAAACTTTTCCTTTATCTGTTTCGTATTCATTTACAATCGAAAAAGTAGGACTCGAAACTTCATCATTTGTTCCCAAAGCTTTTACAAACTCTTTGATAAAAGTTGTTTTTCCAGCTCCCATTTCTCCTTCGAAAGTGATTAATTTATGTTGAAGTTGATCGATTATTTTTTGAGCAACTTCTGGTAATTCGTCTAAATTATTGATGATAAATTCCATTTAATTTTTTGGTGTTAAAACAACCATTGGGATAATTATTTCCTCCAACGAAATTCCACCGTGTTGGTAAGTGTTTTTGTAATAATTAACGAAATGATTGTAATTTTTTGGATACGTTAAAAATAAATTTTCTTTTGCAAAGATATACTTTGACGTAACATTAACCTTAGGTAAAAGGAATTTTTCTGGTTGCTCAACCGCCAAAACATCTTTCGGATCGTATTGCAATTGTTTCCCCAGTTTATAACGCAAATTTGTACTTGCTTCTTTGTCGCCAATCACTTTTGTAGGTTCCTTTACGTAAATTGTTCCGTGATCGGTTGTTACAATAATTTTCATTTTTTCTTGCGCCGCTTTTTTCACAATTTCCATTAAATATGAATTCTCAAACCAATGTTTTGTGATCGAACGATACGTTTTATCATCACGAATAATTTCACCAACAATTTTGTTGTCCGTTTTCGCATGCGAAAGAATATCGATAAAGTTGTAGACAATTACATTTAGATTGTTCTTTTTGTAATTATTAAAATCATCTGCAATTTTTTTCTCGAAATCAGAATTTAAAATTTTGAAATAATTATACGATAAATCGCCAAAACCAAGACGTTTTAATTGTTCTCCTAACAATTCTTTTTCGTACATATTTTTATTTCCTTCGTCGGTATCATTCAACCAATATTCAGGATATTTTTTCTCAATTTCTAAAGGCATTAAACCCGAAAAGAACGCATTTCTAGCATATTGAGTAGCCGAAGGTAAAATACTATAATATAAATTTTCGGCTTCCGAATTATAATAACGATTGAAAATTGGCTCAATAACTTTCCATTGATCGTAGCGTAAATTATCAACCATAATCAATAAGACATTTTTATCTTTTCCAAGATGAGGTCGAACTAATTGATTGAAAATTGTGTGCGATAAAACGGGACGATCTTCGTCGTCATGCAACCAATCTTCGTAATTACGTTCTATAAATTTGAAGAAAGCTGCATTCGCTTCACTTTTTTGATTTTCGATGATTTGAGAAAGTGCTGTATCTTCGATATTTTCAAGCTCAAGTTCCCAAAAAACTAATTTTTTATAAATCTCTTGCCAATCCTCATAATCGCGCGCATTCATCATATCCATTGTGATATTTCTGAATTCCTGTTGATAATTGATAACTGTTTTTTCTGAAATAATTTTCGAAGCATCCAAAATCTTTTTCAAACTCAATAAAATCTGATTTGGATTAACTGGTTTAATCAAGTAATCTGCTATATGCGAGCCAATTGCATCTTCCATGATATGCTCTTCCTCACTTTTTGTGACCATAATAACAGGAAGGTTTGGACGCAATTCCTTAATTTTTGGTAAGGCTTCCAATCCACTTAAACCTGGCATATTTTCGTCGATTAAAACCGCTGCAAAGTTCTCTTTTTCTATTTCTTCTAATGCATCAGTCGCATTATTTATCATTGTTGTATCGTATCCTTTTTTCTCTAAAAAAAGTTGGTGTGGTTTCAATAAATCGATTTCATCATCAATCCATAAAATTTTTATAGCCATTTGTTATATTTTTATTTTTTATATTGATTTCTACGTTTTAGAATTATTCCAAATATAGCGATAACGGAAATGTTAAAATCAAAATTGTATGTTAAACAAAATTGGAGTTTTCCCAAAATTTGCGATGATTATTTAGCATAAATAATTCCAAAAATGATTTTTATCTAAAATATTTTATAAAAACCATTCTTAATCAAAAAAGTAACGTTCAGAATGAGTAAAAATTCTTATCTTTGCCGATAAAATAGTACGTTTGAATCCATTAAACAATAATAAGTTGAAGATAGTAAATGATCCAGTTCATGGATTTATTACGATTCCAAACGAGCTTATTTATCAGATTATTCAACATCCATATTTTCAACGACTTCGTAGGATTTCGCAAACGGGTTTAACAGAATTAGTTTATCCAGGAGCCAGACATTCTCGTTTTCATCACGCTTTAGGTTGTATGCATTTGATGCAAAAAGCCTTAAATATTCTCAAAAGAAAAAACGTCGATATTACTCCAGAAGAAGAAAATGGAGCTTTAATTGCAATTTTATTACACGATTTGGGACATGGTCCTTTTTCTCATTCTCTTGAACATTCTATCATTAATGGTTCGCATCACGAAGAAATTTCGCTTCGTTTGATGGAAGAATTGAATCAAATTTTTGATAATCGATTAGCTTTAGCTATTCAGATTTTTAAAGGGAATTATCCGAAAAAATTCTTGTCGCAATTGGTTTCTAGTCAGTTGGATTGTGATAGAATGGATTACTTGAAACGCGATAGTTTTTACACAGGAGTGGTAGAAGGAAATATCAATCCAGAACGAATTATCTCGATGATGAATGTCTCGAATGATGAGCTGGTGATAGAAGCAAAGGGAATTTCGTCGGTCGAGAAATTTTTGATGGCGCGTATGTTTATGTACATGCAAGTGTATATGCACAATAAGTCGTTTACAGCAGAGAATTTTTTGATTAGCGTTTTGAGAAGAGCAAAAGAATTGACAAAAGCGGGAGAAAATCTTTTTGCTACGTTTGCTTTTAAATACTTTTTAGAAGAAAATGAAGTAGGAAGTTTATCGAAAGAAGGTTTAGAAATTTTTACGCGTTTAGACGATTCGGATGTTTTATCAGCGATAAAAGAATGGCAGTTTCATGATGATTTAATTTTGAGTAAATTATCCAAAAATATTATTCAGCGTACATTACCAAAATCATATTTGATGGATACAAAATTATCTGAAGAAGAAATTTTGGTTGAAAAAAATAGAGTAGAAAAAGCTTTAGGAATTGATGATGCAAGTTATTTTGTAGAGCAAACAACGATAAAAATTGTTCCCTACGAAAAATCAAAAAGTCCGATAAAGGTTTTATATAAAAATGGTGAGGTAAAAGAAATTTCGAGTTCAGAAAAAAGTTTGTTAACGCAATTTTTGCAACAAGAAATTACAAAATATCATTACCACAGCGTTTAAATAGTGATTTGAAGAATTTGACAAAAAAGTTAAATAACTTAAATAATCATTTTATAAATTTAAGAATAATTATTAGTTTTGCAGACTATGAAATTTAAAGCTGCAGAGATTGCGCAATTATTGCAAGGAACCGTAAAAGGTGATGCAAATGTAGATGTTTCCACATTATCGAAGATAGAGGAAGGAAAAGAAGGTTCGATTTCGTTTTTGGCTAATCCGAAATACGAGCATTTTATCTATACAACAAACGCTTCTATTGTGATTGTGAGTAAGGATTTTGTGGCAACAGATTCTATTTCGTCTACATTGATTGTGGTTGAAGATGCATATCAAGCCTTTACACAGCTATTGCAGTATTACAATACGATAAAAAATAATAAAGTTGGGATAGAAGAATATACGAAAGTAAATTCTACTGCGCAACTAGGAGATAATGTATATGTTGGAAGTTTTTCTTATATTGGAGCTAACGTTTCGATTGGGAATAATGTGAAAATATATCCAAATGTAACGATTGGCGATCATGCTAAGATTGGTGATAATACCGTTTTACATTCAGGCGTACAAGTGTATGAAGAGTGTGAAATTGGTCAAAATTGTATCATTCATTCTAATGTTGTGATTGGTGCTGATGGTTTCGGTTTTGCGCCAAATCCAGATGGTTCTTTCGAAAAAATTCCTCAAATAGGAAATGTTTTGATTGAAGATAATGTCGAAATTGGAGCAGGATCAACAATAGATAGAGCAACAATGGGATCTACAATTATTCGTAAAGGAGTAAAATTAGATAACCAAATTCAAATTGCTCACAACGTTCAAATTGGAGAGAATACTGTTATTGCTTCGCAAAGTGGAGTAGCAGGATCTACAAAAATTGGACGCAATTGTATGATTGGAGGTCAAGTTGGTATCGCAGGTCATTTGACAATCGGAGATTTTGTACAAGTACAAGCTCAGAGTGGTATTAATGGTGATGTAGAAAGTAAAACGCAATTGTATGGTTCGCCAGCAATCGAAGCGTCAAGCTTTAGAAAATCGTATGTACATTTTAGAAAGTTTCCAGAAATTGTGAAACGAATCGATAAATTAGAAAAAGAGAACAAACAAAAGTAAAAGTTAATGTCTGATAAACAAAAAACTTTAGCGAATGAAGCCGTTCTAAAAGGTGTTGGCTTACATACAGGTAAATTTGTTACCTTAACATTTAAACCAGCCGAACCAGATACAGGATTTGTATTTGTTAGAACAGATTTAGAAGGTCAACCTCAAGTAGAAGCTGATGCACAATATGTTGTGAGCACAGCTCGAGGAACAACTTTAGAGAAGAAAGGAGTTAAAGTACATACAACAGAGCACGTTTTGGCGGCTTTGGTAGGTATGGATATTGATAATTGTTACATTGAAATTGACAATGCGGAACCACCAATTATGGACGGTTCTTCTCGTTTTTTCGTCGAAGCAATAGAATCTGCTGGAATTGTAGAGCAAGATAAAGACAGAGAATATTATAGAATTAAAGAAATTGTAACGTATGTAGATCCAGAAACAGGATCAGAAATCACAGCGATTCCTGCAGATGAATACCAAGTTACAGCAATGGTAGATTTCGGAACGAAAGTTTTGGGAACTCAGAATGCAACTTTAACATCTATCAAAAATTTCAAACAAGATATCTCTCAAGCAAGAACATTTTGTTTCCTACACGAGTTAGAGCAATTGTTGGAAGCTGGTTTAGTAAAAGGTGGAGATTTAGACAATGCAATTGTTTATGTTGACAAAGAAATTACGCCAGAAACAAAAGAAAAATTATGTAAAGCATTCAATAGAGATGATGTTTCTATTCGTCCGAATGGAATTTTAGATCACTTGACTTTACATTATCCTAACGAAGCTGCTCGTCACAAATTATTAGATGTTGTGGGAGATTTGGCTTTAGTAGGTAAAAAATTGAAGGCTAAAATTATTGCAACAAAGCCTGGACATCATACCAATACAAATTTTGCTAAGAAATTAAGCAAACAAATTAAATTAGCGCAACGTAACAAAGTGCCAGAATTTGATTTGACAGCAGAACCAGTTTATGATATTAATGATATCATGAAGTTATTACCACATCGTCCACCATTTTTATTGATTGACAAGGTAATTTCAAAAAGTGCGACAGGTTTAATCGGCGTGAAAAATGTAACGATGAACGAGCCTTTCTTTGTTGGACATTTTCCTAAAGAACCTGTTATGCCAGGTGTATTGCAAATCGAAGCAATGGCGCAATTAGGAGGTTTATTAATTTTAGGAGAATTAGAAAATCCTCAAGATTATTCAACTTATTTCATGAAAATTGAAAGTGCTAAATTTAAACGCAAAATTATTCCAGGTGATACATTGGTGTTTAAATTAGAGTTGGTTGAACCAATTAGAAGAGGAATTGTTCATATGCAAGGAATTGGATATGTAAACAATCAAATTGCTGTGGAAGCAGAAATGATGGCAGTTATTACAAAAGAATAATTAAAGAAATGGAAGTTATGAATCATCCGATGGCATATGTTCATCCAACTGCAATAATAGGTGAAAATGTTACAATCAGCCCTTTCTCTTCTGTTTACGAAGATGTAGAAATTGGTGATGGAACATGGATTGGTCCTAATGTAACAATTATGTCAGGAGCACGTATTGGAAAAAATTGTAAAATTTATCCAGGTACGGTAATTTCTGGTGAGCCTCAAGATTTGAAGTACGAAGGTGAAAAAACTTTAACATATATTGGTGACAATACAACAATTCGTGAATGCGTTACTGTAAACAAAGGAACTAATGCATTAGGTTATACTAAAATTGGTGACAATTGTTTGATTATGGCAACTGCACATATCGCGCACGATTGTGTTGTAGGAAATAATGTCGTAATCGTAAATGCGGTTGGTTTAGCAGGACATATAGAAGTTGGAGATTTCGCTTTTATTGGTGGTTATAGTGCAGTTCATCAATTTACAAAAATTGGAGAACATGCTTTTGTAGCTGGTGCGACACAAATTCGTAAAGATGTTCCTCCGTATGTTAAAGCTGCAAAAAATCCTGTTGCTTATGCAGGAGTTAATGCAATTGGATTGAGAAGAAAAGGTTTTACATCAGAAGAAATCTTCGAAATTCAAGGTATTTACAGAATCTTATATCAACAAAAAAATAACGTATCTCAGGCTGTAGAACAAATCTTAGAAAAATTCCCAGATTCACATTATCGTGAAGTAATCCTTGATTTTATCAATACAAGTGATCGTGGAATTATGAAAGGATATAGCTCGGGAGTTTAATAAAATAACAATAGAATAAATGGCAACAACTTCTGATATCAGAAAAGGTTTATGTATTATTTTTAATAATGATACGTATAAAATTATCGAATTTTTACACGTAAAACCAGGTAAAGGACCTGCTTTCGTTCGTACAAAATTAAAATCATTAACTAATGGAAAAGTATTAGACAATACATTTTCTGCTGGTCATAAAATTGAAGAGGTTCGTGTAGAAACACGTAACTACCAATATTTATATGAAGATGATAATGGTTTCCACTTCATGAATAATGATGATTTCTCTCAAGTTTATTTAAACAAAGATTTGATTGATAATTCACAATTTATGAAAGCTGGTGACGAAGTAAAAATCTTGTTCCGTGCTTCTGATGAAACAGCTTTAGCAGCTGAGTTACCAACTACAGTTGTAATGGAAATTACATACACAGAGCCAGGTCTTAAAGGTGATACAGCTACAAATGCTACAAAACCTGCAACGACAGAAACTGGTGCTGAAATTCGTGTTCCTTTATTCATTAACGAAGGTGATAAAGTGAAAATCAACACAGAAGATGGTTCTTATGTAGAAAGAATTAAAGAATAATATATTCTGAACAATTATAACAAAAAATCCCTCTAATTAATTAGAGGGATTTTTTATTTTCTAATTTTTTTTCAAGATATTTTCTAATTTATTTCTAAATACAATATTAATCAAGGATTGTATCCAATAGTTTGAATTTATAGTTTAATAGCTATTAAGTTAATAATTACATATATAAACGTTTATTTGTATCTTATTGCAGTTGAGTTTGTTATGATAATAATCAGATTTTTGTTCATAATAAAATTTTAGCTTTGCATTATTAAACAACTTAAATTTTTATGATTATGAAAAAACTTTTATTTTTTGTTACGCTATTAACATCAATGTTAAATGCACAAACCGTATCTGATTATGTAACTGTATCTGGAAACCCTACGGGAATTGTCTTCGATTCAAAAGGTATACTTTATGTGGGAACAGAATCTGATTATGGTATAAAAAAATTTGAAAATAACTCTTTGACAACTCTTAAAACAGGAATGAATGGTCAACCAAGACAATTAGCGATTGACTCTTTTGGAGATATTTGGGCTTCTTTTCAAGCTTTAGGAAGTATTAAGTCAATCAATTCTTTGACAGGAACATCGGTTTCTTATCCTGCTTATTCTGCTTACGGAATGGCTATTGATCCTATATCAAAGAATATTTATTTTTCTGAAGAAAGAGATGGTGTAATATCTGTATTTGATTTAAATACAATAGAAATTACTAATTTATCTCATTCGATACAAGGGGCGAGAGGACTTGTTTTTGATAAAAACGGAAACTTATATGTAGCTTCTGTTAAAGACAATAAAGTATATAAAATTACACAAAATGGTATATTGTCTACCGTTGTTACAAATGTGAAAAATCCTTCTTATTTGGCATTAGATAAAGATCAAAATTTATATATTTCAACTGATTATGCAGGTAAAATTTATAAGTATAANNATTTATCAGAAACTACTACTGAAGCAGATTTATTTGTTTCTGATTTAGGATATACAAACGGGCTTGCTGTTTATAATGATGAATTGTATTGCGCATTAGTCTCTAGAAATAAAGTAGTAAAAATAAGTTTATCAGATTTGAGTACAGCTGAAATTTCAAAAAATGAGATGGTTATTTATCCAAATCCAGTAAAAGATTTTCTAAATATAAACATTGAAAATAATAACTTGAAAATAGAATTATATTCAATGGATGGAAAGTTAATTTTAACAAAAGAAAATACAAAACAAGTAAATGTATCTTCTCTTTCTAAAGGAACTTATATCTTAAAAGTAATAACAGCTGATAAAACTTTTACGCAAAAAATTTCCAAAAACTAAAAAAATAATTAGTTAATAATTTTTAACAATTATATAGAAAAGTAGCTAATTTTAGCTACTTTTTTTATTAGTTAAAATCATATTAATCGTGTATTTTAGCTAAGAATCAATCGAATTTATTGTATGAAAATTAAAACCAAAAAGTTTCTGAAAAAATCTTTTTATACTTTACTTATTTTTGGTGTTTTAAGTCTTTTGTTTACAGCTTTTGCGAATTATAAAATAGAAAACTCTACGGAAGAATTTGTCACAGATAAATTAGAAATTTTACCTAAAACTAAAGTTGCGGTTGTGTTGGGAACTGCGCCAAATTTGGTGAGTGGTTATCAAAATTATTACTTCACGTATCGTATAGAAGCAGCAACAAAATTGTACCAATCAGGAAAAGTGACGCATTTTATTTTGAGTGGAGATCATGGTCGAAAAAATTACAACGAACCTGAAGCGATGAAACAAGCTTTGATAAAAAGTGGAGTTCCAGAAAATGTGATTTATTTGGATTATGCAGGTTTTAGAACTTTAGATTCGATGATACGTGCAAAGGAAATTTTTGGACAGAATGAATTTATTATAGTTTCGCAAGAATTTCACAATCAACGAGCAGTTTACATTGCACGTCAAAAAGGAATTAATGCATATGGTTACAATGCGAAAGATGTCAATAAACATGCTGGATTAAAAACAAATATCCGTGAATATTTTGCCCGAACGAAAGTTTTTATTGATAGCTTTTTTGGTATTCAACCAAAATTTTTAGGAAAGAAAATTGAGATAATTTAAATAAAAAAAAGAGAAACCAAACAAATTGATTTCTCTTCTAATATTTTTACTTCAAACTACTAAAATATCCTCTTAAAATAGCATCGTTAGCAGAATTTCGTGTATCAATTTCTAAAATCTTCGGGCGATTACTTTCTGCATAAAAATCGTTGGACGAATTTTCTAAATCTGTTAAATTCGAAACAACATTATATTCAAAATCATACATTTTAGCTAAATGTTCGGCAGTGAAATGATGTTTTGTTTCAAAATAATCTTCAACTACATCTGTTTCAGAAGGGCCAGGAATAAATTTGAAAATATTTCCGCCACCATTATTAATCAAAATAATTCTGAAATTATTCGGCATATTGACATTCCACAACGCATTCGAATCATAGAAAAATGAAATATCTCCTGTAATCATCACCGTATTTTGACCAGAAGCGATACAAGCGCCAATTGCTGTCGACGTAGAACCATCAATTCCACTTGTTCCGCGATTACAGAAAACAGGATTCGAATTGTTATGATCGAACAATAATCCGTAACGAATAACGGTAGAATTTCCGTACTGAATTTGCCAATTTTCTGGATAATTTCTGATAATAGAATCAAATGCTTTCAAATCACAAAACGGAATCATATTGATGTAGTTTTTGTGTTTGATATTATTCGCTTCTCGTATCGAATTCCATGTAATGTAATATTCAGATTCTTTTGGATTGACAAACGGAACAAATTGTTCTAAAAACAATTCAGGTTTTGTTTCTATTTTATCTGTTAATGCTTGGAAAGTATCTGGTTGCCAATATTCGTCCAAATGCCAATGTTGCGTTGGTTTTTGATCGCGTAAGAATTTTTTTATTTTTTTTGAAACAACATTTTGCCCAATTGTCAATAAAATATCAGGTTTCAACGCTTCTAATTCTTCTTCCGAATAAGGGAAAATAACTTGATCTATTTTATTGAAAAATCGTTCATCATGAATATTTGACGTCACTTCTGTCAAAACAACAACCGAATCATCTTGGGCTAATTGTTTTACAAAATGATCAAATTTGGCATCAGGATGATGTAATCCGACCAAAATCATTTTACGTGTCGAAGCATTCCAACGTTTCATAAAATCAATTACATCAATTTCTGGATAATCTTTTGCAGGAATTGTAATTGTATCAATTTCAATATCTGGCGTTGTTACAGATTCGTACAAAGGTTCAGAAAAAGGCATATTGATATGAATTGGCGCAGATTTGTGCATACAATCAATCAACGCATATTTCGTCAACAACATATTTCTTGTCAAATCGTCTGTTTCTTCACTTTCGGAAAGTTGAACATTATGAACAGAATGTTGCTCGAATAAATTATTTTGACGAATAGTTTGTCCATCAAAATTATCAACTAAATGTTCGGGACGATCGGCAGAAAGTACGATTAAAGGAACATTCTGAAAAAAAGCTTCCGTAATTGCTGGGTAATAATTTGCCGTTGCCGAACCAGAAGTACAACAAACCACAACAGGTTTTTGAATTTGCTGAGCCATTCCCAAAGCGACAAATCCAGCCGAACGTTCGTCGATTACACTATAAGTTTTGAAACGTTTGTCATTCGCAAATTGCATGGTTAATGCTCCGTTTCGAGATCCTGGCGATAATACGATATGATCAATTCCGAAAGCCAAAAAAGTTTCAGCAATCAATTGAACATTTAATTTATTTGATATTTTTCTCAACGTAGTTGTCTTAAATTATAAAAGGTTTTGATTAGCAAATTTACTAAACAAAACCTTTCAAAAAGTATGATATTTTTAAGAATTAAGTATGTAAACCTCCGTCTACACTCAAAACTTGTCCTGTTACATAACTTGATAAATCTGAAGCTAAGAATAAACATGCATTTGCAACGTCTTCTGGCTGTCCTCCACGTTTTAATGGAATTCCATTGCGCCATTCTTCAACCACTTTTTGATCTAAAACTTCTGTCATTTCAGTTTCGATAAAACCTGGTGCAATTGCATTACAACGAATGTTACGAGAACCTAATTCTAACGCAACAGATTTAGAGAAACCAATTAAACCAGCTTTAGATGCAGCATAATTTGCTTGTCCTGCATTTCCCTTGATTCCAACAATAGATGACATGTTCACGATAGATCCAGAACGTTGTTTCATCATTGGTTTGATCACTGCTTTTGTTAAGTTGAAAGCCGAATTTAAATTTGTTTGAATTACTTTTTCGAAATCCTCTGCAGACATTCTCATCAACAAATTATCTTTCGTAATTCCAGCATTATTAATTACAATATCAACTTGACCAAACTCAGCAATTACATCTTCTACTAATTTTTGAGCAGCTTCGTAATCAGAAGCATCAGATTGATATCCTTTTACTTTACCGAATTGTCCCAATTCTTCTTCCAAAGCTTTAGCTTTTTCTACAGAAGAAGCATAAGTAAAGGCAACGTTAGCGCCATTTTTCACAAAAACTTCAGCAATACTTTTTCCAATACCGCGAGTTGCGCCTGTAACGATTGCTGTTTTACCTTGCAATAAATTCATGTTTATAGGTATTATATATTGCTTCAAAAATACGATTTTTTGTGAGAGTTAAAAATGTTAAAAAATACTTTATCAATTTTATTTAACATTTTATGGTATTATAATTGAAAATATTGATTGTTATAACCAATAAAAAAATAAAAACATGAAGAATCTATTGAAATTTTTGGCGGTAACATTTTTCGCCTTATTTGTATTCACAGCTTGTAATGATGATGACGATCCGGCAAATAACGATTTTTTTGCAGGAACTTACAAAGGAAGTTTAAGTTATAAAGACGCGAATAATTCATTATCAACTCAAAGTGGTAGTGTATTTGTAACAAAAATTGCAAGCGGAACAAAGTATAATTTTGCTTTTTCTGATAAAATTCCAGATTTGAACGGTGTTGAGTTTGAAAAGAAAGGTGACAATACTTTGGTGAGTGTTGGAGCAGATGAATTATCTTATATTAGAATTGATAATGCTAAATTGACAATTCTTTACACAAAAGACGGTAAAACTTGGACTGCAAATGCAACAAGATAATTTTTAGGAATAATAATAGAAAAGACGTTCAGTAGTGAGCGTCTTTTTTTATACAATATTTTGAGCTGAAAATTGTTAAATATAAAATGATGTTTTATGAGAACGATTGTATGTTTTGCTTCATTATTAATGATGATATTTTCTTGTAATAATGAGGATGATAGCCAGAATACTATTTATAAAGAAAAATATGAAAGACGATTTATTATTTTTCAAGATTCTTTAGGAGGAATTGTACAAGATAGTGGATTAGTGCAAGTTTCTCAATCTAAGAATTTATATAAATTTGATTTTATCACATCTCAAAAAATTGATCCGATAGAAAATATTCAAATGGAAATGACAGGAAGCAATTCGTTAAGAAACGTGGGTTGGACACCAACAAAACTGATTATGCTTTCTAGAGATAGTATCAATATTTCTTACAAAGAAGGAAAACGATATTGGTTAGTCAATTCGATTAGTAAAAATTAATCATAAAAAAATCCACTCAATATTGAGTGGATTTTTTAGTATGATTTAAAATTTTCAGATTATAATCCGAAAGCTGTTTTAATTTGATCTACGAAGTCTAATTTTTCCCAAGTGAATAATTCAACTTCAACTTCAACAACATCTTGTCCATTAGCAGATTCAAAACGTTTTGAAACCGTTTTTGGATCTCTACCTAAGTGTCCGTAAGATGCAGTTTCTTTGTAAATAGGATTTCTTAATTTTAATCTTTGCTCGATAGCGAAAGGCTTCATATCAAAGATTTCAGAAACTTTTGTAGAAATTTCTCCTTCTGTTAACTCAACTTTTTGAGTTCCGAAAGTATTTACTAATAAAGAAACTGGAGCAGCAACACCAATTGCATAAGAAACTTGTACTAAAACTTCGTCAGCAACACCAGCTGCAACCAAGTTTTTTGCAATATGACGCGCAGCATAAGCAGCAGAACGGTCAACTTTTGATGGATCTTTTCCTGAGAAANNTCCTGTAGGATTGATATGATAAGTAATACTATCTGTAAATAAATCGCGTAAATGAACAGGTAATTGCGCTTTAACACGAGGAATTAAAATACTTACTAAGTCATTTGTAATTTTATCTCTCATAGCTTCTTCGTTAGCGAAGTCATCATGTTGAGTAGAAATTACAATTGTATCGATACGAACAGGTTTGTTGTCATTATCATATTCAATTGTTACCTGAGATTTAGCATCAGGACGTAAATATGGCAATAAATCTTTTTCGTATTTACGGATATGCGCTAATTCTTTCAATAATCTGTGCGATAAATCTAACGCCAAAGGCATATAGTTTTCAGTTTCACTTGTAGCATAACCAAACATCATTCCTTGGTCACCAGCACCTTGCTCTTCGTCAGATTGTCTGTCTACACCTTGGTTAATATCTGGAGATTGCTCGTGAATTGCAGATAAAATTCCACAAGAATTTGCATCAAACATATATTCACTTTTCGTGTAACCAATTTCAGCAATTGTTTCTCTTGCTACACGTTGTAAATCAATGTAAGAATTAGATTTTACTTCACCTGCTAAAACAACTTGTCCAGTTGTTACTAAAGTTTCACAAGCTACTTTACTTTTTGCATCAAATGCTAAAAAGTGGTCAAGAATTGAATCAGAAATTTGATCGGCAATTTTATCAGGATGCCCCTCAGAAACTGATTCTGACGTAAATAAATATGACATTTCTATACTTTTTTTAAATGATAGAGGAAAGGAGAAAACTGAAGTCCTGTTTTAGCAATTGTTTTATGAGGTTGCAATCAGTCAAATCATTCCTCTCGATTTTTTTCGAGCTCAAATATACAATGAATAATATGAATAATGAAAGATATTTAACATTTATTAGTATATAAAAATTATAGAGTTTAACTTTTTATCTTTTTTAGAATAGAACAAAAACGGTGTGTTTTAATAAATTATAAATATATTTTCTGTAAACGTTTATTTTTTTTACTCTATATAGATAATTATTCAAAATAATATTGTTACTTTAGAAAAAAATTAATTGAAATGAAATTTGACACTCTCGATCAACAACTGCTAATGTATCTACAAGAAAACAGTAAAATTACCTATAAAGAATTATCTGATAAGTTAAATTTATCGTCAACCGCAATTCATGAAAGAATCAAGAAATTAGAAAAGTCAGGAATTATTTCTAAATATGTTGCGCTTGTAAATAGAAGATTAATTAACAGAGAGCTTTTGGTATTTAGCCATATTAAGTTACAACAACATTCTGCTGATAACATCAAGATTTTCGAAAACGAAATTGTGAATTTAAAAGAAGTTCAGGCGAGTTATCATGTAAGTGGTGATTACGATTACATTATTAAAATGTCTTTCGAAAATATGGACGAATACAGAGATTTTATGGTAAATAAACTAACAACAATAAAGGTAATTGGTAGTACTCACAGTACTTTTGTGATTGGTGATGTAAAAGATGATACCGCTTTCCAATTGGTATAAAAATATAAGAATGGTTCTGATAAATTAGAATTTTTTTTGATTGAATAAGTAAAAATAGAGAAGACATGAGCAAGGAAATAGCAGTTTTAGGAGCTGGTTGTTTTTGGTGTGTGGAAGGAATTTTTAATTCGATAAATGGAGTAGAACAAGCTATCTCTGGATTTGCAGGAGGTAATGTAGAAAATCCTACTTATCGTCAGGTTTGTGATACAGATACAAATCATGCGGAAGTTGTTGAAATTACTTTTGACAATGAAGTGATATCGTACAAAGAATTATTAGAAATTTTTTGGAATATTCATAATCCAACACAGTTAAATAGACAAGGAAACGATGTTGGTACACAATATCGTTCGAGTATTTTTTACACATCAGAAGAACAAAAAAAGCAAGCAGAAGAATCGTTAAAAGAATTTGATAACGGAACTTTATATGAAGATAAATTCGTTACAACAATAGAGTCTTTAGATAAATTTTGGCCAGCCGAAGATTATCATCAAGGTTATTACAATGAAAATCCGGATCAGCCATATTGTTCGGCAGTTGTTGGACCAAAAATTGCAAAATTTAAATCTAAATTCAAACAGATTTTAAAATAAGAAAAGCGACCAATCGGTCGCTTTCATTTTATTTTCCTTTTTTGCGTGCTTTCGCTTTTTGTTTTTGCTGACCACGGTTTTTAGGTTTAGATTTTGGTGGTTTACGTTTTGTAGGACCTCCCAAATTCACCTTTTTATTTTTATCTTTTTTCTCGTGAAATGCTGCACCACGTTCTTCAATTTTTACAGTTGTAAGCTGTTTCATTTTTACAACATCTTTCTCGAATTCACGTTTTACAGGATTGATTTTTACTTCATCTTCAGGGAAAGGAATCTCTTCAATCTCTTTATCCATCAAGGCTTCGATATCATCTAAACGCTCAATTTCTTTTTCAGAAAAATAAGAAATTGCTTCACCTTTTTTATCCGCACGTCCTGTACGTCCAATTCGGTGAATATATTGTTCTGGAACATCTGGAATCTCGAAATTGATTACATGTGTAACATCTGGAATATCTAAACCACGAGCCATAATATCAGTTGTAATAATTCCTCGGTATTCATCTCTGGTAAAGGCTTCCATTGTTCTCAAACGATAATTTTGAGATTTATTAGAATGAATTACACCAAATTCATCTGGATAAATTTCATCTAAATGATTGAAAATTAAATCAGCATGTTTTTTATTGTTTGCGAAAATTAAAACTTTCTCAAATTTAGCTTTATCATCTAATTGATGAACAATTAAATTCAATTTTGTATTGAAATTCTCAACAGAAATAGCTGATTGAGAAATTTTTTCTAAAGGAGTTCCCGAACGAGCCAACGAAATTTCAATAGGATTTTTGAAATATTCGTGCAACATATCATCAACCTGATCTGTCATCGTTGCAGAAAATAAAATGTTTTGAC
This sequence comes from Empedobacter sp. UBA6745, assembly GCF_002453775.1. NCBI lineage: Bacteria > Pseudomonadati > Bacteroidota > Flavobacteriia > Flavobacteriales > Weeksellaceae > Empedobacter > Empedobacter sp. UBA6745. Next base: position 33,016 of record NZ_DKHL01000018.1, on the reverse strand, counting down.
GTTTATCGCTCATCATTGTAAATAAATGAATCAGTTGCGGACGAAAACCTAAACTCAACATTTCGTCAAATTCGTCAACTACTAATTTTTTCATTTCTTTGAATGATAAAACATTGTCAATCGCCAAATCTAAGACACGACCTGGTGTTCCAACCAAAATATCAACGCCTTCATACACCAATAATTTTTGTGTATTGATGTTTACACCACCATAAATTCCTAAAACACGAACATTGATAAATTCTGTTAATTGCTCTAAAATATCGGTAACCTGAACAACTAATTCGCGTGTCGGAACCAAAATAACAATCTTTGGTTGATTCGTTTTAGAGTATTGATATGTATTTAACAAAGGCAATAAATAAGCCATTGTTTTACCTGTACCTGTTTGGGCAATTCCCATTATATCTCGTCCAGAAAGAATCGGTTTGAATGATTTTTCTTGAATTGGAGTAGGGGTTGTGATATTCAACTTTTCTAAAGCCGAACTCAATTGTTTTGTTAATTCGAAATCCGCGAATGTAGCTTTCATTTTGCAAAGATAAGTTTTCTTGATGACTTCTTAAAAACTCAATGTGCAATCCGTTCAAATTCGTTGAAACTTCGTACTTTTGCATTTCGATTAAGTAAAAAGGAATAAAATGAGTTTAAAACAATACATCACGCAGAATGTTTTAGAAGCGATTCAAAACGTTTATCAAATTAACCCTGAATCTGTTGAAATTCAGTTTACAAGGAAAGAGTTTGAAGGTGATTATACATTGGTTGTTTTCCCATTAATCAGAACTTTGAAAGGTAAACCAGAAGAAATCGGTTCTAAAATCGGTGAAAATTTGGTTGAAAATAATAAAATTACAGCGTTTAATGTTGTAAAAGGTTTCTTGAATATGAGTTTAAGTTCAGTAGAATTTTTAGAAAATTTTACTCAAAATGCTCAAAATTCAACTTTTGGAATTACAAAAGTTGATGAAAATTCGAGAACGGTAATGGTAGAATATTCATCGCCAAATACAAACAAACCTTTGCATTTAGGACATGTCCGTAATAATTTGTTAGGATTTTCGGTTTCTCAAATCATTGAAGCAGCAGGAAATAATGTGATTAAAACACAAATTATCAACGATCGTGGTATTCACATTTGTAAATCGATGATTGCTTGGGAAAAATTTGGAAATGGTGAAACGCCAGAATCTGCAAATATGAAAGGCGACCATTTGGTAGGAAAATATTATGTGGAATTTGACAAACACTATCGTCAAGAAATCAAAGAATTAGAAGCACAAGGAAAAACTGAAGATGAAGCGAAAAAAGAAGCTCCAATTTTCTTAGAAGCACAAGAAATGCTGCGTCAATGGGAAGCACATGAACCAAAAGTTATTGAGCTTTGGCAAAAAATGAACGGTTGGGTGTATGATGGTTTCGCGAAAACGTACAAACGTCTTGGTGTTGCTTTTGACGAATATTTATACGAATCAAATACCTATATTTTAGGAAAAGATATTGTTGAAGAAGGTTTAAACAAAGGTGTTTTCTACAAAAGAGAAGATGGTTCTGTTTGGATTGATTTGACTGCAGAAGGTTTGGATGAAAAATTAGTTTTACGTTCGGACGGAACTTCAGTTTATATCACGCAAGATTTGGGAACTGCAGTAGAGCGTTTCAAAAATAATCCAACGTTAGAAGAATTAACGTATGTTGTAGGAAATGAGCAAGATTATCACTTCAAAGTTTTATTCTTAATCTTGAAAAAATTAGGTTATTCTTGGGCTGATGCTTTACATCACTTGTCTTACGGAATGGTTGATTTACCAAACGGAAAAATGAAATCGCGTGAAGGAACTGTTGTTGATGCAGATGATTTGATGCAAGAAGTTTACAATACTGCAAAAGAGATTTCTGAAGAATTAGGAAAATTAGACGGAATGTCTGATGATGAAAAAGCTGAGTTGTACGAAACAATTGCGATGGGTGCTTTGAAATATTACATTTTGAAAGTAGATCCTAAGAAACGTATTTTATTCGATCCGAAAGAATCTGTCGATTTTAATGGAAATACAGGACCATTTATTCAATATACTTTTGCGCGTATTCAGTCATTATTGAGAAAAGAATCACCAAAAGAATTTGATGTAAATGCAATAGAGTTGAATGATGCAGAAAAAGAAATTATTCGTGCATTATACGATTTCGAAGATACAATAGAAAAAGCAGCAACAGAAATGAGCCCTGCTTTGATTGCGAATTATGTGTATGAATTAGTGAAATTATTTAATTCATTCTACCAAAATAACCCAATCTTGAAAAATGAAGATGAAAACGTGAAAAATTTCCGTTTATATCTTTCTCAATGGGTTGCAAATACAATTCAGAATTCGTTACGTTTATTAGGAATTGGTGTTCCAGAAAGAATGTAATCGACTTATAAAATAAATAAAATGCCTCATCAATTTGGTGAGGTATTTTTTTAACTTTACAATATGAAAATAGGAGATTTACTGAAACAAAAAGATCCTCACGATAAATTTAATTTGAAACGATTTCACGATGCGCAAAGTTTTGTGTATGATGAAATCTTAATGGAAGTTCATGCAGGAAAAAAACAAACGAATTGGATTGTTTTTATGTTTCCTCAATTAGTTGGATTAGGCTCGAGTGATTCGTCATTAGAATTTTCGATTTCTTCAAAAGAAGAGGCGAGAGCTTTTGTGAAAGATGAAGAACTTTGGGGAAATTATTTAGAAGTTTTATCTGTATTATTAATGCAACATATAGGCGTAATTCCGCAATTAATTTTCGGAAAAAATGATGCAATGAAACTGAAATCAAGTTTGACATTATTCAACTTTATAGTTCCGAAAGAAAAAATTATCAAAGATGTTTTGAAGTTTTTTTATGCAGATCAAGTCGATAAAAAAACATTAAGTATATTGAAACAAATGAATAAATAAAAAAATCTCGCAATTGCGAGATTTTTTTATGAGATTATTTTTTTACAATAACCTTTGTTGAGGTAACTTCATCATCAGATTGAATATTAACTATATAATTTCCATTATTTAAATCAAAATTAATATCTTGAGTAGTATTTAAAGATTTAATTAAATTTCCTGAATAAGTATAGACATTAATTTTAGTATTCGTGTTTTTTAAGTTGGAAATAAAAATCTTTCCATTAGAACTTATAACTTTTACAGAATTTTTTGTAGATACGTTTTTTGTAGATAGAGTAGAGGTTGTTCCTAATTTTCCGTCATAAACTTCTATTTTATAAATGTTTAAAGCTTGATCACCTCCTAAATAAATAGTTCCTGCACCTCCTTTATATTCAATGTAATCGGTTGTAATATTATCACTTCCATTTACATCTATTTTACTGATAACTTCCTTTCCATCAGTTATATATAATGTTCTTGTACCTGAAGAGCTTCCAGATTTAAACCAAACCTTTATTTTAACAGGTTCTGTAACAGAAAAGAATAAATATCTTTTTGATGGTGAGATAAAAGAAGTTTCAGTACTTTCGTAGCTTCCTCCATTTAATTTTAATCGCTTACTTCCTTTCCATGCGTCTGGAAATGTAGCATTATTACTTTCAACAACTCCCATATTTGTTACACTTGCGCCAGCAAATAGACCTAGGTTATCAATAATTTTAGTTTCAGAATAACCAGTTGATTCATTATCCCATGCACTAAAATCCCAGGATTTAGTTAATGTTTGAGCATTAACACTAAGTGACATTATCGTTAAAGATAATGCAGAAAAGATTAAAGATTTCTTCATAATTTGAATTTTTTTTGTGATTAATATTAGTGTAATCGTTTGCATAAAGTTAATTATATTATTTTATTTTCCAATAAAATTTCACTTTTTAGTGTAAATATGACGCTTTAAAATAAATATAAGTATAATTATATAAGTTGTTGATTAATAGATTACTTATTTTGATTTGTTTTTTGGAATATATTTAAAATAATTGTTAATATTGTACATAATACACATATGTAATCAAGATAAAAGTTATTTTTTAAACAAATAATGTAATCGATTACAATTAAAACACTATTTATGAAAAAAATTTTATTAAGTGCTTTTGGAGTTTTAGGAATAGTTAATTTATCCGCTCAGAAAGTTAATGTTACAGAATCAGCAGGATGGTTAGAATCTGCTTATGTTAAATGGAATCCTCCCTCAGAAACAGTTGATAGTTACAATGTATATTATTCAGGAAACGGAATCACTAACAGAAAAATAGACACTCAATTAATAAGGAATTACGGATCTTTTTTCAGAGCTGATATTTTAGGATTGGCTTCTGGAGAATATACATTTAAAATAGTATCAGTTGTAAATGGTATTGAAAAAGAGAATGTTGTCACAAGTAATGTAACTGTATTACCTTATGACCGTAATGGTTTTGCACATAGTAACAATAGAGCACCAGGAGCGTATAATTTTGACGGAACATTAAAAAATGATGCTGTTGTTTTGTATGTTTCAGAGGATAACAAGAACTCTATAAGTTTGAATGTTACTGGGGCAAATAGTAATCCTTGTGTTGGTTTACAAAATATCTTAGATGGTTTTAAGAAAGGAAAAGATACGAGACCTCTTGTTGTACGTCTTTTAGGAAATGTAACTGATTTTTCATACATGTTGAATGGAGATATTGTTATAGAAAATAACAATAATAGTGGAAGTTATATCACATTTGAAGGTGTTGGAATAGATGCTGTAGCAAATGGATGGGGAGTACGAATTAAAAATGCTTCAAATGTAGAAATTCGTAATCTAGGATTTATGTTAACTGATGCAGCTGAAGGAGATAATATAAGCTTGCAACAATCCAATGATTATATCTGGGTACATAATAATGACCTATTTTATGGTTTTCCTGGAAAAGATGCAGATCAAGAAAAAGGAGATGGAGCTTTAGATGCAAAAAAATCTGGCTATATCACTTTTTCGTATAATCATTTTTGGGATAATGGTAAATCAAGTCTGCTTGGTTTGAGCGAAGCGAATACAGTTAATGCTTATGCAACTTACCATCATAATTGGTTTGATCATTCAGATTCTAGACATCCTCGTGTAAGAACTTATACAACTCACATTTATAATAATTATTACGATGGTAATTCTAAATATGGTATTGGAACGACTATGGGTGCTTCTATTTTTGCTGAAGGCAATTATTTCAGGAATTCAAAATATCCTATGTTGATTTCTAAACAAGGAAGTGATATCGCATCTAATTCAACAGGAACTTTTTCTAATGAAGATGGCGGAATTATAAAAGCTTTTAATAATTATATAGAAGGAGCTAATTCATTTTTGCCTTACGATGCATCTTCAAATCCTATTCAGTTTGATGCTTATGTTTCAAAAACAAGAGATGAAGTATTAAGTTCTTCTATTAAAGCTTTGAAAGGAGCTTCGGTTTATAATAATTTTGATACAAATTCTTCATTTTATGTAAAGAATTTGATAGTTGATGAACCAAGTATCGCAAAAGATAAAATTATGAAATATGCAGGTAGAGTACAGGGAGGAGATATAAAATTTACGTTTGATAATTCTGTTGATGATAAATCGTACGCAGTAAATCAGGCATTGATGAATTTATTGAAAAATTATAAATCCTCATTGGTTTATGTTCAAGGTATCGATTATACACCTGTAAGTACGCACACATTAGTAATACCAACTAATAATGATCAGACAGTAAAATCAAATACAGCAATAGAACCAATGAATTTTGTTTGGGGAGGAACAGCAAGTGATTTAGAAATAGTTGGACTTCCTGCAAATGGAATAGATTTTACGAAAGATATTTCGACAAAAACATTATTGGTATTTGGTATACCAACTTCAGATACAAGTTTTACGGTTAAAACTATTGGTACAGGAACACCAATTTCAGCAACGGGAACAATTACAATTGATACAGATGAAACAAGTGCAAGCGTAGAAACGCATAACTTTACAATAAACGGTTTATCAAGTAAGTTTTATACATTTTCTGGAACGGCTAATATTAATTCAACAGATGGAACGGCCACTTATGATGAGTTGACTTTTACAAAACGTCTGAAAATAGAATCTGCAACAGTTATTAGTTATACGACTAAAAAGAAATCAACTTTAACATTGGTTCTTGATCCAAGTTTTAATGGTAAGATAAAACTTAATGGCGTAAATTATGTAGCAAAAGATGGTATTGTAATTATAAATGATGTTCCTATTGGTGAAAATAAAATTACAAAAGGCGATACGGCTAACTTATATTATATCAAAACTGAATTTGAAAAAGAAAATCTGATGACATCAGAAGTTAGCATCACTAATTCGAATATTTCTATTTATCCAAATCCAGTTCAAGATAAATTTGAGGTGAGATCTAATTTGAATAATAAGATTAATAAAGTGACGGTTTTAAATACTTTAGGACAAGTTGTAAAACAAGTGAATAATCAATCAATAATTGGAATGAAAGGATTGAAATCTGGTATTTATATTGTTCAAATCGAAACAGATAATGGTATTGAAACTAAAAAAATTATAAAGAAATAATAAAATAGCTTTATAATTAATTAACAAAAAGTCTACTCATTTTATATGAGTAGACTTTTATTATTTACAACGAATTACGACTCTCTATTCCTAAAGTATTGTAAATAACCTTCAAATGATATTTCACTGTATTCTCAGAAATATAGAGTTCAGTTGCAATTTCTTTATTTGTAAATCCTTTTTTTACTAATTCGATGATATCCAATTGCCTTTCCGAAAGATTATAATCACTTAAAATGATTTTCTTTTCAACTTGATTTGCATTATTTGAATGATTAATCAAATTAGAAAGTTTATTTCTCATCCGTTCATTTTCATTTTCAACAAGTTTTCTTTTTTCGATGTTTATCTTGTAGAATTTATAAAGAACAATTAATAATATGATCAAAATTGCAGAAATAATAACCAGAAATAGTCGGATATTTTTCTGATTTCGAACTTCTAAATCATTTCGTTTGTTAATGATTTCTCTTTCTAAATTTTGTAATTTTCCACTTTGATTAATTGCATCATAATCGGTTGCAAGATCATTCACAATTAATCTTGTTTTATATGCTTTTTCCCAATCTTCATTCTGAGCATAATACCAAGTAAGAGATTCGTACATATTCAAAATATAAAGTTTTATACCATAATGTTTTGCATAATATAACCCTTTGTTAAAAGCTTCTAAAGCCTTCTTATTGTCTTTTGTTTCTGTATATAAGTGTAAAAGCTTTCTATAAATATTAGGTAAATGTTTGGGAGATTTTTGCTTCAAAATTTTTATCCCTTCCAAATAATCTTTTTCTGCCTGAATATAATTTTTATTTATACTATTCATTGTGCCTATAACAGAAATATAAAAGCCAAACGTTTCGGCATCCAAATATTTTAAATTAGATTTATTTACTTTTTCGAGCAATTCCTCAACCTTATCATATTTTAAATAATCAAATTGGATAAAGATTCGTTCAATCAAAACTCTTGTCTCAACTTCGGATTTGTATTTAGCACTCTTTAAACCATATTTTTCAGCAACGTTTAAATTTTCTTCTGCTTCTGGATAATTTAATAATGTTTTATATGTAAGATATTTTAACAAATACAGATTATATAAATCGTAATTCGTTACGTTTTTAGAATGTATAATACTATCCAATTTGATAATTGATTTATCAAATGAACCAATTTCATTATAAGATGAAATTTCTTTTTTTAGAATTTCGGAATTTATTGTATTTCCTATCCCTACCTGGGTGAAAAATAGAGTAAAGAATATTAAAAGTGTTTTGTTATTCATTTTTATTATATGACTGATATTTAGTAAAGTAACTCAACTACCCATAGGTAGTAATCATTAAACTACCTCATAACTACTCCTGCAAAAGTAGGAATTTAAGTACTGAATCCTAAAATTTGCAAAGAATTTATTTAACACATAAATCTAGTGTTAATAGCTAATTATTTATAAAAATGAAGATTATTTTATCTACTTTATTACTATTGTTGTGTAGTATGGGTTTCTCTCAAAATTTGGATTACAAAAATTTAAAACAATTTATTGGAAATCGAGTAAATGAGTTAGAGGATTTTTATAAAGTTTCTTCTACATCTGTTGAAGATAATTTTGGAAATCAAAAAGTAATGTACAACTCAGTAAAAATTGAACCATATACGTTGAATATTGAGGTAGAAACTGAAGGTAAAAATATAAAACGTATTGTGGTCAAAAATTCTGAAAATAGAACTAGTTTCTTTAAAAATATTGCAGAAGAAATAGAAAAAGAAGCTCCAATTAAGAAAAACTATAAGACGTATTATATTTCTTTAGTTAAGAGCTCAACAAAAAAGAAAATCTATCAAGAATCAATTGATCAATTAATTGATTTATTGAAAAAACCGACCACCAATCTAAAAGAAAATTATGGTTTACTGGAATCTAGTCCTCTAAAAACCACAATTACAATCAACGAAACTGAAAGTATTTTAGAGATCAATTAAAATTAAGTCAATATTTAAAACAATTAACAATGAAAAACATTTTTATTTTAGGATTAGGTCTTATGGCTTCGCTAGCATTTGGACAAGTAGATAAAATTTACAAACATTCTGGTGAGATTATCGAAGGTCAGATTAAGCGTGTAGGAGAATTTACGGTAGAATATACGTATGATGGAGAAGATGCTATACAGTCTTTGAGTAAATATTCTGTTAATAAAGTATTTTACGGGAAAAGTACACGTATTGAAGATGTTTCTGATAAAATTGAAATTACTGACGATAAAGATTGGGGGAAAGTGATTATTTTGGAAGATAAATCTTTGGTTGCAGGTTTGAAAAAAGGAGATGATTTAAAATCTAAAACAGGTATGATTAACTTCAGAACTGGAAATGGAAAAGATGAACGTGCAGAAAAAGTTTTGAAACAACAAGCTGCAGAAGTTAGATGTCCATTTATTCTATTATTATCTGATAAAATGACAGGTAAATCGGCAAAGAAAACAGGAAGCTGTTACAAGTACCAATAATAGGATTACTATAAACTATATAATGTACTATTAATTATTTGACAAATAAGTCGTGGTAGCTCGCGGCTTATTTTCTTTTAAAAAAATGAACAAAGAAATAGTGTATTCACGAAAACGCAAACGAACAACAAATTTTGGTTCGAAAAAAATAAATTACTTAGATATTTTGATTGTTGTTTCAATTATCGTTGTTACAATTTCAATTATAATCAACTATTTGAATTAATTTTCTAGAAATGCTCGCTACTACTTCACTTTATTTTTGATCCACTTCGCAACGGGTTTCTCAAAATATTCAAACGTTAATGCACTTAGAATTAAAGCAATTACAAAATAAATTCCAATTTTCTGGAAATCATTGATTTTAGGTAAATATTGATTTCCATATTTTATCACAATCATATGAATCATGTAAAACGCAAAACTGATTTCACCTAAATAAACCAATGTTTTATGTTGAAGTATTCTCGAAAATAAACCTTTTTGTAATGCAAAAACTAAGACAATTCCAACCATCGGAATCCAATAATAAATTCCGTAACGAAAAGCTCTCGCAACATCATCGTGGAAGTAAAAAAAGATTGCCAAAACTGTAATTGCAATGATTTCTAATAAAGTTCCTTTCGAAAAACTGATGGGCGTATCTTTTATCTTTTTATAGATTTGACAGGTAATAATTCCTAAAATAAAATCGAAACTGCGAACAATTGGATTGATGTAAAAAATTGCTTTCTCCAACTTCATATTTGTTCTGAAATAAGGTTCAGCAAAAATGATAATCGGAATAATTAGTAATAAAATATATTTCAGTTTCGGGAATTTATGCAACCAAATCACATAAAAAGGAAACATTAAATAGAAAAATAATTCGGTCGAAATACTCCACGAAACGTTATTAATAGAGAAATAAAAGTCTTTTACCGGAATATAAGATTGTAATAAAAATAAGTTCGCACTTGCAATATCCCAATGAAAATAACCTTGCCAAACATTGATGATAACAAACGGTAACATGGCACAAAATGTTAGGACATGAAGCGGATAAATACGAGCAATTCGCGCGATATAAAACTTCTTTTTGTCAAAATTTGGATTGTCGATGACTTTCTTTTCGTAATTAAGCGCCAAAACAAATCCGCTCAAAATAAAGAAAAAACCAACACCAAGATAACCTTCGAAAAAGACGTTATTTTTTAGATAATTATACCAAGCTAAATCGGTTTTTACAAACGTTAAATGGCTTAAGAAAACTACAAAAGCAAAGAAAAAACGTAAAGAAGTTAAGCTATTTAGCATTAGTCAATAATTTTAATTTCCATTTGATAATATTCGTCAAACATGCGAATAAATTCGTCCAATTTACTTTCTCTTACCGAAATTGTAAACATGCATTTATCAGAAAAATGTTTGTCTTTAATCTCTCCAGAAATACGATCGACATTGCGCTCTACAATTCCTTGTTGATCATAATTAAAAACCATTTTCACACGTTTAGAAACAAATTTTTCTACAATATTTGCTTCTTCCAACACAACTTGTGCCGCATATTTATACGCTTTTACCAAACCAGGAATTCCTAATTTTGTTCCGCCAAAATAGCGTACAGAAACAATCAAAACATTGGTGATTTCACTTGATAAAATTTGATTATAAATTGGTAAACCAGCCGAGCCGCTTGGCTCTCCATCATCATTTGCACGATGATTTTTACCATCAATTCCAAGTGCGTACGCGTAACAATGATGATTGGCGTCGGGATGAATTTCGCGCAATTGATCCAAATAAATTTTGATGTCATCTTCATTTTCAACAGGATAAGCAAAATTAATAAACTTACTACCCAATTCTTTGAAAATTACATCTTCCACAGCTTTCTCGATTGTACGATAATTGTCCGTCATGTTGTATTGAAAAGTACCGCAAAGATAGTTTAAATACTACTTTTAAAGAAAAAAGGTTTTATATTTATGAGTGATGAAAAAAATTATGAATGAAATTGAATGATAAAGTAATTTTAAATACTTTTTTAGGAAAAAAGAATACAAATAATTTAAGAGATGAAAATCATTATTGGATTTTAATTGGAGAAAGTGGAAAAGTTATTGAAATAAATAATGATTTATTTGAAGGAAGAGTTTTAGTGTTATTTGATAAAGATTTAGATGAATTAAATCTTAATAATCATAATCTTATCAAAAATTCTCTTTGGATATTAGAAACAGATTTAATAATTGATAAAAGATAATAAAAAAGAACCTTAAAATCTAAGGTTCTTCAATTTCTATTCTATTTTCGAAAATATTTAATTCATCATTTAAAAAGCGATGTTTTTCAGTTCGAGTTCCTTTTAGTCGAGGAGCTAAAATTCCTTCATTCCAGATGGTATCCGAACTCAAAATTCGTGCTTCGTCCCACAAATCGGCATCAATAAAATGTTGTATGGTATCACTTCCACCTTCAATAATCAAGGATTGAATATTATTTTCGTATAAATAATCCATTACTTGAGGCAATATTTTTTGCGTAAAATCTAGTTGAACAAGTTCTAAATTTTCTTCAGAACATTTTTCAATAGAATTAAAAATAACAGTAGGTTGCGTTTGATCAAACAAATGGAAACTTCTCGGAATCGCTAAGTTTTTGTCAATCGCAATTCTCAACGGATTATTACCTTCCCATAATCGCGTGTTAAGCTGAGGATTATCAATCAAAGCGGTGTTTTTTCCAACCAAAATAGCTTGTTCTTCTGTTCGCCATTTATGCACCAACTGTTTTGTATATTGATTTGTAATCCACAATTGCACATCATCGCGTCCCATGTATCCATCTTCGGTTTGCGCCCATTTTAAAATAATATATGGACGTTTTTTCTGATGAAAAGTTATAAAACGTTTATTAAGTTTGATGCATTCTTTTTCCAAAACACCCAGCGTTACATCAACACCATTTTTCAGCAAACGCAAATAACCTTGCCCATTCACTTTCGCAAAAGGATCTAAAGTTCCAATCACGACTTTTGGAATTTCTTTTTTTATAATCAAATCCGCACAAGGAGGTGTTTTTCCGTGATGTGAACAAGGTTCTAACGTAACATATAACGTAGATTCCTTTAATAATTCTTGATTTTTAATCGAATTAATTGCGTTCACTTCGGCGTGCGGTCCACCATATTCTGACGTAAAACCTTCGCCTATAATTTTGTTGTTATGTACAATAATAGAACCAACAAACGGATTAGGATATGTTGTTCCTAACCCGTTTGTTGCAATTTGTATACAACGAGCCATATATTGCTCATCGATAGATTGTTGTGTCATGCCTAAAAATTATGCATTAAAATCAATATTGAATAATGTTTTCAGTTTGATTTCTGCTTCAATTAATTTTTTTCGTTTATCGTCAATTTGCTTGTAAACGTCTTTTAATAAAGGATTGTTCTCATTTGCATTCGAAAAGAAATGTACATTATTATCCAATTGATTGATTTCTTTTTCTAAATCCTCAATTATTTTACGTGTTTTTCTAATCTCATCATCCAATAAATTTCCATTATTTCCAGATTTTACTTTATTGACAAATGATTTCAACTTATAATCGTTCAATTCATTTTTAGAAAGATTTAAAGCATCTAATTTTTTGTGGTAAACATCTGTAAATTCTTGATTGATTGAAATTTTTTCTGATGGAACTTTTCCTAAACTTGTCCAATTATGTTGAATTTCTTCTAATTGTTTCAACGCTTCATCTTTGTTTTCAGAAATCGTTTGATTTTTGAAATCGTTTAAGAAAGCTTGTTTCTTTTCGAAATTTAGTTCCAATTTTTGATTTGCTTGTTCGTGACGTTTTTTGTAACGATCAAAGAATTGATTACATGTATCTTTGAATTCTTTCCAGATTTTGTCTGAATTTTTTCTTGGAACATGACCAATTTTTTTCCAATCATTTTGGATTTTTTTAATCACTTGTACAGAAGCATTCCAATCCGTGCTTTCCGTATGTTGTTTTGCAATTTCTAACAAAGCCAATTTCTTTTCAAGATTCAGTTGTTGCTCTGATTTTAGATTTTTATAGAAATCATTTTTGATGTGATTAAATTGTCTTGTCACTTCTTTGAAAGCTTCCCAAGTTGCAGAATTTTTATCTTTCGGAACACGTCCAATTGTGATAAAGTTCTCACGCAAAGAGTTTATTTCAGAAATAGCTTTTTGCCAATCGCCATGCGATTTTGTTGTTGCTTGCTCAGAAATTTCTTTGATACGAGCGATAATTTGATTCTTCTTTTCTAAATTATCTTTTTGCTCTTGTTTTATTTTTTCATTCAATTCACCTTTACGGTCATGAATTTTATTTGTTAATTCTTTGAATTTTTGCCACGTTGGTTCGCGCAAATCTTCTTGTACAGGAACGGCTTCTTCTTTCCATAAACGATGCAAATATTGCAATTCATTCAAGGCTTTTTGCACGTTTTGCTCTCCAATTAATTCTTCTGCACGTTTGATAATCGATTGACGAACTTCCAGATTATGTGCATAATCCAATGTTTGCAATTCCTTATTCATATCCAAATATGTGTAGAAATTATCTAAGTGGAAAAAATAATTTTTGAATACATTTTCAGCATTTTTGCTCGGAATTCTTCCTGCATTGTGCCAACGAGTTTTTAACTCACGAAATTTCTTGAACATTGCCGCCGAAGAATCACTTGGTTCTTGATACAAGGCTTTCAATTCGTCAATAATTTCTAAACGTTCTTTTAAATTATCAGATTCCTTTTTTTCGTTTTCTTTATGAAAAACTGCTAATTGATTTTTAAAATCGTTGTAAACAGCGTTAAATTTTGCTCTAAAAGATGTTTCGTATTTAAAATCTAATTCATCACCACCTTCACTTAAGAAAGCTTCTTTTTTCGCAGCTTCATCTTCTTCTAATTTAGCTTTGAATGCATCACGAATTTGATTAAAATGCTCGCGAATCTCTTGAACATCATATTTGCTTAATAGATTTTTTGCTTCGTTAATCAAAACATCAAAACTAAATGTTTCGTAATCTTTGAACGAAATATCGCTTATTTTTTCTTGGTTCGTTAACTCTTCCGTTTTGTAAGATTCCGTGTTAGAGTCGTTTGTAGTTGCAGGTTTAGGTAATTGTTCTCCGTCTGCATTTTGCAGGTTATCCATTTCAGTATTCATAAGAAATTAAGTTTTGTTTCTCAAATCTAATAAAATTTGAGGACAATATCAAGTCTATTTTGTACGATTATTCCAAATTTCCCAAGCTTTTTCAGCTTGTAGAACCAACATTTCGTGACCATTTTTTATTTTGGCTCCGTTTTGTTGACCATTTTCTAAAAATTTTGTCAATGGTGGATTGTAAATCAAGTCGTACAATAGATGATTTTCGTTAATAAATTGATAGGGTAGAAGTGGAGCGTTTTCAATAGTTGGAAAAGTACCAACTGGCGAACAATTTACAATAATTTGATGATTCTGAATGATTTCTTTATTTAATTCATCATAAGAATAATGATTTTCGGTTTTTGTTCTCGAAACAATTTTATAGTCAATTTTCAATAAATCAAGAATATAAAAAACCGCTTTTGCAGCGCCTCCATTTCCTAAAACCAACCCTTTTTTGTGATGAGGTTCTAAAAGAGGTTCTATCGAATGATGAAAACCGTAACAATCTGTATTATGTCCGATTCGTTTTCCATCTTTTATTAAAACCGTATTTACCGCACCAATTGCTTTGGCTTCTGGCGATAATTCGTCCAAAAATGGAATGATTTCTTGTTTGTAAGGAATTGTGACATTAAAGCCCACTAAACCTTCGGTTTCGAATACTTTTTCTACTTCATCGATTTGCTGTAAATCAAAAACATTGTAGACAGCGTCTACAATGTTCTCGTTTTTAAATTTTTCAGCAAAATAAGATTTAGAAAATGAATAAGAAATATTTCTTCCGATTAATCCAAATTGTCTCATTCTTCTGTTTTATTTTTATTGAATTGAGCTTTCACGATTCGGATAATCAACGGCATATTCGCCAATAATATAATTCCGAAAATGAATTTCTCTAAATTATTTTTTACAATGTCAAACTGACCTAATGTGTGTCCCAAAAGCGAAATAACGCCAACCCAAAGCACCGCACCTATAAAACTATAGGTAATAAATGTGCGATAATTAAGGTTTGTAACACCACAAATAAATGGAATTATAGTACGAACAACAGGCATAAAACGAGCAATAATAATTGCTTTTTTACCATTTTCGTTAAAAAATTCTGTTGCTTTTTCGATATGTTTCTTTTTAAGAAACCATGAGTCTTTTCGTCCTAAAATCCAACCGCCAAATTTGCGTCCAACATAATAATTTACGTTATCACCAAGAATTGCTGCAACCATCAGTAATGGAATAATATATTCGATATGCAAATGGTTTTGGTCATCGCTTGCAGCAATCATTCCAATCGAAAAGATTAGTGCATCTCCAGGTAAAAAAGGCATTAAAAATGACATGATAATTAAACCTGTTTCGGCGAAAATTATCAGGAATAAAATAACATATATCCAATAACCGTAATTATTGATAATGTCCATTAATACCTTGTCTGGGCGTTGAACAAAATTGGTGATAAACTCAATAATAGATTGCATTTTTTATTTTTTAAGCTCTAATTATATCAGCTCCAATAGCACGTAAACGTACATCGATATCTTCGTAACCACGGTCAATTTGATCGATATTATGAATAACAGTTTTTCCTTTCGCAGAAAGTGCAGCAATCAATAAAGACATACCGGCACGAATATCTGGCGAGGTTAATTCGGCTCCTTTCAACGGAGTTTCGTGATTAAGACCAATTACTGTTGCACGGTGCGGATCACATAAAATAATTTGCGCCCCCATATCGATTAATTTATCTACGAAGAATAAACGAGATTCGAACATTTTTTGGTGAATCAAAACACTTCCTTTTGCCTGTGTTGCAATTACTAAAATAATTGATAATAAATCTGGTGTAAATCCTGGCCAAGGAGCATCAGAAATAGTTAAAATAGAACCGTCAATAAAACGCTCGATTTCGTAATGTTCTTGAGCTGGAATATAAATATCGTCATCGCGACGTTCTAATTTGATTCCTAATTTTCTGAAAACATCTGGAATAACACCTAAATTTTCCCACGAAACATTTTTGATTGTTAATTCAGATTTTGTCATTGCTGCTAAACCAATCCAAGATCCAATTTCGATCATATCTGGTAAACATGTATGTTCAGTTCCGCCTAATTTCTCAACTCCTTCAATCGTTAAAAGATTCGAAGAAATTCCAGAGATTTTAGCACCCATTCTGTTCAACATTTTACATAATTGTTGAATGTAAGGCTCACATGCAGCGTTGTAAATAGTTGTTGTTCCTTTCGCTAAAACTGCAGCCATAATAATATTTGCAGTTCCAGTTACAGAAGCTTCTTCTAATAACATATAAGAACCTTGCAATCCGTTTTCGTCCACTTCTACACCGTAAAAATCTTCGTCAGGATTGAAACGATATTTTGCTCCTAAAGCAAAGAAACCTTCGAAGTGCGTATCTAAACGACGACGTCCAATTTTATCTCCTCCTGGTTTTGGCATAAAAGCTTCTCCGAAACGAGCTAAAAGTGGTCCCATTAACATGATCGATCCACGTAAGGCAGCACCATCTTTGCGAAATTGTTTTCCTTTTAAATAATCTAATCGTAATTCGTCAGCTTGAAAAGTGAAATCTCCTTTTCCATTTTTTTGTGTTTTTACGCCTAAATCACCCAAAATTTCAATCAAACGATTGACATCTCGAATGTCTGGAATATTTTTAACACGAACTTGTTCATTGGTTAATAAAACCGCACATAAAATTTGTAGTACTTCATTTTTAGCACCTTGCGGAGTAATTTCTCCTTTCAAAGGTTTCCCTCCCTTTATTTGAAATGTAGCCATTTAGTTGTATTAAATAGTTTTGATTTAACCTTTATTGTTTCGAACGTTTTGGTTTCGATTGTTGTTATTTTGATTATTTCTGTTATTGTTGTTTTGACGATTATTCGAATTTTGGTTATTATTTCGATTGTTGTTATTTTGATGATTACGATTATTGTTTTGGTAATTTCTATTGTTTTGATTGTTGTTTGAATGATTATTATTCGAATTCAAACGATCAGGTGAAACCAAGTGGTCATCAACTTTTCTCAAATCAATTTTACCATCAGATAATTCGTACAAATGATTAAAAATAACTTGATCATCAACTGTATCTTTATTCCAAAGTAAATAACATTTTTTCATGTGATTAGCAATCGCAAAGTACAAACCTTCGCGTTTTTCACCTTCTTCCCACGTTACAGCAACATCAATCATTTTACGAATATTGTTTCCGTAATATCTGTATTTATAGATGCTTTTTGGATATTCTACTTTATTTGGTTTACTATTTACCGTATCTTTTTTTGTCGGAATTGGATAAGGAGATTTTACATCCAAATCAAATTCAGCCATGATAAAAAGTTGATCCCAAAGTTTGTGTTGAAAATCTGGTACATCACGCAAGTGAGGATTTAATTCTCCCATTACTTCAATTATAATTTCGGCAAATCCGTTGCGTTCTGTTTCGTCTTTTATTGTTTTACAATGATTTACCATTTCTTGAATATGACGACCATATTCTGGAATAATCAATTGCGAACGAAGTGTATTATATTCCATTAAATTTTCTAATGTATTGGTTACAAATTTACAAAATTCTATCCGATTATTTGGGTAGAAAAGGTATATTGATTGCTAATTTTTTATTAAATTTTATTCCTTAAAAACGGTTATAGTCGGAAGAAGATAAACCGTAAAATAAGATTTTGTCTATTTTAATTCAAAATAGTTGAAAATCTTTATCACTAAGGAAAATTAAGTTAAAACCTTTTGGTTGTCAACAAATATAGTATTTTCTTTTAATAATTTAGAATTTTTGGGTTTTGTTTTAATCTTCCGTATAGTCAATAATATCACCTGGTTTACAATCTAAAGCTTTGCAAATTGCATTCAAAGTTTCGAAGCGAATGGCTTTAGCTTTTCCATTTTTTAGAATAGATAAGTTAGATAATGTAATACCAACTTTTTCACTCAAATCATTCAAAGACATTTTACGTTTTGCCATCATGACATCTAAATTGATAATAATTGCCATATTTATATCGTTAAATCGTTTTCTTGTTTCATTTGAATACTTTGTTTTAAGGCTATAGCGAATACAAGTGTAAATAAACCTGCAGATAGAGATGAAATATTAATCATATTATTCTCAGAAATAATGAAATTACTGTTTACAAGATATTTTTCTAATTGATTATTTTTAATAAAATTTAATAAAGAATCTATTAAAGTGAAACTAATAACAGCAAACCCATTGTACAATAAAGTATTGTATGTGCTTTTTTCAAATAATTCACCGTTAATAAATCTTTTAATTAATCGAATTGTAGAAAATAAATAAAAAACTATTACAACGCCTAAAAGTAAATATAAAACCCAAATATAAAATGGGTAAATGTCTAGACTTCTATCAGTATATACTTCTAAACTAATTTCGTTTGTTAAAATGTCTCCATCTATTCTTGGAATAGAAATAGTGTTATTGACACTATTTTTTGGAATGACATTAAAATATTCATAATTTCTTTTTGAATTTCCATCATTCAAACCTCTTTTGAAATCATTTAATCCATTATTAAAAAAGAAATCAATAAAAGGTAGAGTGATTAGTAATACTCCAATTAATTTTAAATAAAATTTAGATTTAGTTTCCATATTTAGTAATAATTTATTTTTCAAATTAAATAGAAATATTTTGAATTACAAAATAAATTTATTGTAAAGCAATAAAAATATATTAATAAACGATTTAATTGTCGTTTTTTTAAGCTAAATAATTTTTATTGATTTGTAACGTTTTTGAACATTTATCCTCTATTTTGAATAATCCTTTAGGTAGAATGTTGTAGTACCTTTACAATCGTAAATGAAAACGATTTTTCACATATTTTCTGTCTTTTTTTTGATTGTTCTGTTTAGCTTTTCTAACAAAACAAATCAATCTTCTGCGCATCAAAAAGTAGAAAAAGAGACAATAAAATGTGATAATACAAATAGCACTATTGAGGGATTTACATTTACTGTAGAAGATTTAAAAATCAATGATTTTTCTTTTGACGAATTTATCAACGCAGATGTTAAATTTAATTTTAATCAACAGATTTGTGTTCGTATTTTTTCTGATTTATTTTCTACTTCAACGAATAAAATTTGCCTGTTGAGGCATTATATCTACGGTTTACCATTTATCTGATAAACATAAAACTTTCTTATACATAGCTATTTTCTAAGCATTTATTTTGTTTAGAAGGAGGGGATCTATTCACAAAAATTAAAAATTATGCACGAATTAAGTATTGTCAAAGACATATTTGATACGTTGAACGAGCACTATGATTCGAAGATAGAAGATATAGAAAAAGTTCAAATTACAGCTGGGCTTTTATCAAATGTTCAACCTGTTTTAATCCAAAATGCATTTGATGCATTTATAGCTGATAACCAAAATTATAATGAAATCGAGTTAGAGGTTTTAGTCAATGAAATTGTGGCGTATTGCGAACATTGTCACAAGAATTTCGAAGTCAAATATCACAAATTTGTTTGCGAAGATTGCTCAACACCGTCCAGCACAATTGTCAAAGGAAATGAGCTTTTTATCTCGCAAGTCATCTTTAAAAATAAATAATCATTAATTAAACATATTTCAATTATGTCAACAAATACACAAAATCCAAAAAGTCTTGGGAATAGAGTAGGATCTGTTCAATGCGACAACACAACTTTACATTTATTAAAAGCCAACGATTATGTTGCAAATGCGATTCGCGAACGTCTGAAAGATGTTTGTATCATCAATGTTTGTTCGTCTCCAGGATCAGGAAAAACAACATTGTTACAAGAAATTGGAAAACGTTTGGGAAAAGAATTGAATATTTCTGTTTTAGTTGGTGATCCAGAAACGGAGCGTGATGCAGTTCGTATGCGCGAAGTTGGGATTAATGCTTTACAAATTGTAACAGGTGGAATGTGTCATATCGAAGCGCAAATGATTTTACAAGCTTTGGATCACATTAATTTGGACGGAACAGATTTATTATTCATCGAAAATGTAGGAAATCTTCTTTGTCCATCAGCTTTTGATTTAGGTGAAGATTATCGTGTAACACTTATTGCTACAACAGAAGGTGATGATAAACCAAAAAAATATCCACGTATGTTCTTAACAAGTGAGTTGATGTTGGTTTCTAAATCAGATTTATTACCATATGTACCTTTTTCTATCGAAGCGGTTACTAAAGATGCAAGAGAGGTTAATCCAAACTTAGAAGTACAAACAATCAGTACGTTGAATGGAGAAGGAATTGACGAATGGTGTCAATGGTTGAAAGAGAAAGTTCAGTTGAAAAAAGAAGCTGCTCAACAAAAATAATAGATCGAAACAATGGAAAATCAGTTGGTAATTATAGATAAAATTCAGTCAAAAACTGAACAAGTAGAAAATGTTTTGGATCAATTAACGATTGAATGGTTTGAGATTCGAAAACAAAAAATTACGCGAAAAACAACTGCTGGTTTGACATTAGAACTTCGATTACAAACTAAAAATGAGTGGCAGAACGGCGATCGATTATTTCATGAAAACAATTTCATAGCTTCAGTTTACATAAAACCTTGTTTGTGTATTCAGTTTTCTGCAAAATCGAAGTCCGATGCCGCTGATTTTTGTTACTTCGTTGGCAATCGTCACCTTCCTATTTATTGGAAAAACGACGATAATCAACTTTTGCTTCCTTATGATGGTCGTATGTACGAGCAACTTTTGACTCGTTATCAAGATAAAATACAACTTGTCGAAGCACAATTAATCAGTGAATTTTTATTAAAAAATTTGGTAAAAAATTAAACCATGAATTGTAAAATATTTCATCGCATAACCCTTGTTTTATCATTCTTTATTTTCTTTCAAAGTTGTCATTCTTCTTCAAAAAAGAGCGAACAACAAGGCGAAATAAAAGCAGAAGATAGTCGTGGAAAAATAGTTTCGTTACCGCAAGAAGCAAAACGAGTGATTGTACTTTTTGAACCTTCTTTGGACGAAATTTATATGTTACACGCCGAAGATAAAGTGGTTGGAATTCCCCAACAAGTTTTTCAGAATGAAGATAAATATGAGTTCTATGCGAAACTAGATGAGCGAATCAAAAACAAAACAATTGCGACGCCAACTTTTGGAGGTGGATCAAGTAATATTGAAACAATTGTTGGTTTGCAGCCTGATTTAGCAATTGTTTATGAACAGAATATCGAAACAATTCAGCAATTAGAAGAGTTAAATATTCCAGTTTTTACCGTTTCAAGTTTAAGTCAAGATAAGATTTACAAAGAATTGCTTGGAATGGGAACTTTATTAGGGAAAAAACAACGAGCAGAGGAAGTGGTTTCATATGTAAAAACAGAGGCTGAAAAGTTGAAAACTCCTGTAAACGAAAAGCCTAAAAAAGTCTATTACGCATGGTCGAAAGGACGTATTTTTTCGACATCAGGAAAAGGAACTTTGTTAGATTTAGCGATCAAATTATCAGGTGCAGAAAATGCTTGTCCGTTGGAAATGGAATCGCCAAATGTTGGTGCAGAATCGATTTATAAATGGAATCCAGATTTGATTGTACTTTGGAATTCGAGCCTTGATGAGGTGTATCAACTAAAAGAATTGGATGCTTTGCCAGCGGTAAAATCGAAACAAGTTTTCGCGATGAATCCTGCATTTTATTACGATCCGCATACGGTTAAGTTTTTATTATTTGCCAAACAACTTCGCAATTGGTGCTATCCTTCGGCTTATTCGACTGAACAATTAAACAAAGAGGTGCAAAACGATATCATGCAATTGTACCAAAAACCAGATTTATACAAGAAAAATGCAATCTAAATTGAAATTTTACGGTCTACTTTTGATTTTGCCAATAACGGTTGTTATCCTTTCTATGACAATGGGCGCAACGAATTTTGTAGGTATTTCGGAGTTGATTCGTTACAGTTCATCTGCAATCAGTAAGTTAATTTCGGGAACAACTAATTTACCTCAATCAAGTATAGAAACTATTTTGTGGCAAGTTCGTTTACCTCGTATTGTATTAACGTTTATTGTTGGCGCAGCTTTGGCATCTTCTGGTAATGTTTTACAAGCAATTTTCAGAAACCCAATTGTAGATCCATTTACATTAGGTATATCATCTGGTTCTGCTGTTGGAGCAGCTTTAGCAATGGTTGTTCCTGTGTTGTCAATTAATATTTCAGCATTTGTATTTGGTGTTTGTGCTGTATTATTAACGTATTTAATTTCTAAAACTAATGTCAAAAGCTCGTTAATCAATATGGTTTTATCAGGGATGATAATTTCTGGAGTTTTTACAGCCGTTTTGACGCTTTTACAATACATCAGCGATCCATACAAATTGCAAATGATTGTGCAATGGACGATGGGAAATTTACATACAGCTTCTTGGGAAAAAGTAGAAATAGCTTTTTATCCGATTTTAATTGGTTTAACCATTATCATTTTATTCCGTTGGAAACTTAATTTATTGTCTTTGGGTGATGAAGAAGCGCTTGCAGTTGGCGTAAAACCAGGACTTTTGAAAGTTATTTTGATAGGTGTTGCAACCTTAATTACAGCCGCTTGTGTTGCCGCAGTTGGTGTGATAAGTTTATTTGGATTAATCGTTCCACATATTAGTCGAATGTTTTTTGGACCAAATAACGAAAAAACGGTTTGGGCAAATATTAGTATTGGAGGAACTCTTCTTTTGGTAATCGACGATTTTTCGAGAACGGTAATGCCTTTTGAGATTCCGGTTGGTGTTTTTACAATGTTGATTGGTGCACCAATTTTTATTTATCTGATGAGAAAAAACGCAGCAAATTGGGGCTAATGAAAGCAATAGTTAACATACGAAATTTATCGTTTACCTACGGAAAAGATAAAATTCTGAATGAGGTAAATGTCAATTTTTCTGAAGCAAAACTATCTGTTGTGATGGGAAAAAACGGAAGTGGAAAATCGACTTTGTTTAATATCATTGCAGGTTTGGAGAAGAAATACGACGGAAATGTTTTCATTGGAAATGAAGAACGCAAAAAGATAAAAGTTGGATCATCTTCGCTTCGTTTAGGCTTTATGACGCAGTTTCATCAAACTACTTTTCCGTTCAAAGTTTTTGATGTGGTGATGACTGGTCGCGCTTCTTTTTCGAGGTTTTCTCCTAAAAATGACGATTATCAAATTGTCGAAGAAATGTTGACGAAGTTTAATCTGTGGCATTTAAAAGACAAAGCTTATACTTCGCTTTCTGGTGGAGAAAGACAATTGGTATTGTTGTGTCGTGTTTTGGTTCAAAATCCAGATGTTTTGATGTTAGATGAACCAACGAATCACTTGGATTTGCATTACCAAGTTTTGGTTTTAGAAACCTTACAAGAACTTGTCAAACAAGGAAAAACCGTCCTTTGTGTGATGCATGATCCTAATTTGGCATTCATGTATGGTGATCAATTTTATATGATGAAAAATCATCAATTGGTTGATTTAGAAAATTATAATCAAGAAGAGATTAAAAATATTCTGCAAGAAACGTATCAATTGCCTTTGTTGAATTTAACTCATCAAGGAAAACAATTGTTTGTGCCACAATTAAAATAAAAATTGAATGAAAAATATAAAAATTACACCTGTTGAAACTCATCAGGTTGAAGAAATATTGCCTTATGTGATCGAGTTTAGACGCGATTTATTTCCAACATTAGACCCAACAATTGTTCCAAAAGACTTGTTGAACTTTATGTCCAATTACATCGAAAGCCAAACTGGAATTTTTCTTCAGGCGCGTGATGAAAACAATAAAATTATTGGCGTTATTGGTATGATGCCTTTCGATTATCGTTTTCCTCATCTTTCTGTTGGTAAAGAAAAAACGGTAGAGGTTGCTCGTTTGTTTGTGGAGCCGGCTTATCGTCGATTTGGTTTGGGAACGCAATTGTTTCAGGAATTGGAAAAACAAGCGCATCAAAAAAATATTCATCGTTTGTATTTGCACACGCATCCAAGTTTGCCGGGAGCGTATGAATTTTGGTTGAAACAAGGTTTTGATTTGATGATGTTTTGCGAAGAATCAAATTTTCCGACTTATCACATGCAAAAAGAGATTGGTACAAACGAATTAAAAAATAATATTTCTCAAAATGAAAACATCTTTCATGTATAAAATTATTACGTTCAGTTTTTTCATTTTTCTTGGAATAACAGCTACTGCACAAGAAGCAAAAATGATCTTTGGTAAAGTTCTTAATCAAGAAGATCAACCAATTTCGAATGCAATTATTTCGATCGAAAATGACACGTACAACGTAGAAACTGCTGAAAATGGAGAGTTTAAATTCGAAAAAGAAGTTCAACTTCCGTTGACAATTTCGATTATGGCTGATGGTTTGAATTCGACAAATTTTGTGATTACAAAACAAAATTGGAACGAGCAAACAGGTCTTAAAATCTATTTATCAAAGGAATCAACGCAATTAGGAGAAGTTTTAATTAGTTCGGATAAAAAGAATTCATATTATCAACATACGATCACTTTTGATGGAAAATTGAATGGAAGTCTGAAAGATTTACCACAGACAATTAGTATTGCGAATCGCCAATTGATGGACGATAAACAAGCGTTCAAAGTTTCGGATATGGTGCATGATTTATCGGGTGTTAATCAAGCTTCATCTTATGACGATTATACGTTGAGAGGTTTTAGCAGCGGATATGGAAATAGTTTGCGTTTGGTGAATGGTTTGCGTTCTGGTTTTGGTTATGGAACAAGTTATTTCAATTCGCCTTTGACTATTAATTTGGAAAGAATTGAGGTTTTGAAAGGTTCGGGAGGAACGTTATTTGGTGATATTGCGCCAGGTGGAACAATTAATTTAGTGACTAAAAAACCATTAGAAGATTTTAAAGGAGCGGTTAGTTTTTCTTCAGGAAGTTTTGAAACTTTGCGTACAACCTTGGATATTGGTGGACCATTGAGTAATAATTTATTTTATCGATTGAATGCAGGTTACCAAACAAGTAAAACATTCAGAAAAAATAATAATCAAAAAATAGTTTCGGTTGCGCCATCTTTTACGTTCAAACCAAGAAAAGGAACACAAATCGATGTGGATTTAACTTACGATAATTTTGATGGCTATTTGGATCGTGGAATGGGCGTGAAACAAACAGATTTATATGCAATCAATCGTTCTTTTACATTGTCTCAACCATCGGATTTTTTCAAAACAGAAACATTTTCGTTTCGTACAAAATTAACTCAAAAGATTTTAGACAATTTATCATTAACGCTTAATTATTCGAAATCAATTTATAAAGAAAAATTAAACGAACACAGAACGTTGAATAGCTTTGCAGATGCACCTTACAACACAATTGTTAATATGCGTTTCTTGTCTCGTGAAGCAACTGATTATACAGACAATGCTGTTGCTTTTTTGAATTATAAATTGCAAAAAGGGCAAGTAAAACAAAATATAATTTTTGGTGTTGATTATGCACAATATAAGCCAGATGCGGACAATCAGCAAAAAGAGGCGAGAAGCAAAGAGGTGAATGGAGAAATTGTTCCGTTGACATTTGATTTGAATCATCCAATTTACGAATCGAAAGATTTATCTTCTTACAAATGGTTAAAACAAGCGTCTTTTCCATTTTTGAGTTCTTATAAAACAACGGGTGTTTATGTACAAGATCAAGTGAAATTTAATCGATTAGAAATGTTATTTGGTTTGCGTTATGAGCATTATACATCGGAAAGTGCAGATCCAAAAACGCCTTATTCGGCAACTCAAGATACATGGTTACCTCGTGTGGGATTGACATATAAAGTAACGCCAACAATAAATTATTTTGCTAATTATTCGCAAGGTTATGTGCCAATTGCTGCCGATTATGTAGCGAATTACAAAAATTATGGTGCTGATAAACCATTCAAATCAGAGAGAAGTTTCCAAGTAGAAACAGGATTGAAAACAGAATTTTTCAAGAAAAAATTGCAAATAGATTTAGCGCTTTATCAAATTCAACGCAATGATATGATGATGCCAACAGGACAATTGAGCGATGCTGGTTTTCCTGTTTATCGTCAATCGGGTAAAGTTTCTTCGAAAGGTTTGGAGCTTGATTTACGAGGACAATTGCATCGTAATTTACAAATGAGTTTCAATTATACGTACACAGACACAGAGGTTAAAGCTTCTTCTGTAGCTTCGGAAGTTGGAATGCCTTTGCCAAATGCACCAAAAAATATGGCGAATGTCTGGTTTAAATATTCGGTTTTGCATGATACTTTCAAAGGTTTAGGATTTGGTCTTGGTGCTTCTTATGTTAGCAATCGACGTATGGAAAATTCTGTTGGAAAAGATGTACAAGGGAATGCTGAGTGGGGATTTTTGCCAGATTACACAGTGGTAAATGCTGCAATTTATTATGATTTGAACCCATTAAAAATTTCAGTACAATTCAATAATATTTTCGATAAATATTATTTCCAAGGAGGAATTGATTACACACGAGTTTTCCCTGGATCTCCAAGTAATATGATGGCTACGTTAAGCTATTCATTCTAAAATAAATAAACAAACAAAACATAAAAATGATTTCAATTACACGCAAAATAAGCATTGTTGCTGCCTTTTTATTTACGATTACAACAAGTTTTGGACAATTAAGTCCTCCAGGTTTAGGGAAAGCTAAAACCGCTTCTTGGGCTGCTTTTGGTGTGCAACATAAGTTAGATTCTACAGGGAATAAATATGCAGTTGCATATGTTGGAATGGGACGAAAAAGTTCACAAGATAATTATAATCCAGTTGATAAACCTGCGATTTTAGTCTTGAATTATGAGATTTACAATAAATTCAAACCAAATCAACAATATAGTTATGCGATAAGTTATCGTCGTCAAAATGAATTTGATTCTGAAGCTCCTTTTCATAAAGAAGGAATAGAGCAGGAGTTTAGAGTTTATGGGCGTTATGCGTATACTGCGAATTTAGGAAAGTTTAAATGGAAGAATACAATTAGACAAGAATTCAGAAAGTTTTTTGATGCTGATTTTAATGAAGTTGACGAAAACTTTCAGTTAAGAACGCGTGTAAAAACGCAATTAACATATCCGATTTCAGATAAGAATAAGCAATCTTTAGCGCTTAGTGCTGAAGGTTTATTTGCGACGAGTTATATGAACGATGTGGAAAAACATTGGACAAAATATGCGTACAAAGAAACGCGTTTGGGACTTTATTATATGTTCCAAATTCCAAATTCTCCGTTGACGATGGATATTGGTTATGTTAACAACTTGATTAGGAATTATTCAGAAGCGAAATCGGGTGTGCATTATGTTGCAGTAGATTTGGTTTGGAAGCTTCCGTAGGAATTAAATAAGTGATTTTGGATGACAATGATTTATTTTAATAAATAATTAAATCATTTAAAATGAATAGATTAATCATTTTGAAGTAAGATTAAGGATTATTCATCAAAGGTTTTAGAATAGTCAAAAAGAATGAAATTGTCACGTTTTTGAATATTTATCTGATTTTTTAAGTAAGAAACAAACAAAGTAAAACGTCTAATTTTACATCAGTAATGAAAAAGGTTTTCTCTATAGTATTTTTAATGTTATTTATTACGGTTGTAATAAGTATCTCGAAGTTTTCTCAAACGAGAAGTCTTGTCGAGGCGCATAGAGAACACACAGAACAAATAGATTGTGGAAAAAAATTATCTACTCAATTTGATAATTTCAATCTATTATCAGTTGATGAAAATAAATCAGAATCAGAAATTTTTACATTCGATTGTGATTTGTTTGTTCGTTTTTTGACCATTTATTTTCATCAAACCTTTTATCAAAAAATATCGGAAACAGTTGAAGTCAAGACTTTAAAAAGTTTACCGAAATACATCTTATTTCATTCGCTACAAATTGATTACAAATAATTAATTTTTATTGATCTACAATAGATTTCGTTGTTTTTAGCTAAACAATGAAGGGTTCTTATTGTCAAAATTCAACATATTCATACACAAATTGTTTACATCAATGTGTAGGATAAATATCTAATTTTTTAAAAAATAAAAAAATGCATTTAACACCACGCGAATTAGAAAAGCTAATGTTACATACTGCTGGAGAGCTTGCGTTGAAACGTAAAGCAAGAGGAGTAAAATTAAATTATCCAGAATCTATTGCGCTTATCAGCCACTTTATTTTGGAAGGTGCAAGAGATGGGAAACGAGTTGCAGAATTGATGCAAGAAGGTGCAAACATCTTAACAACTGACGATGTGATGCCAGGAGTTGCAGAAATGATACACGATGTACAAGTGGAGGCGACTTTTCCTGACGGAACAAAGTTGGTAACGGTTCATAATCCTATTCGTTAATTCTAAAAATAAAAGAAAATGATACCAGGAGAAATTTTTGTAAAAGAAGGAAGAATCGTTTGTAACGAAGGTAGAGATACGGTAAAAATTAATGTGATTAATACAGGAGATCGACCAATACAAGTTGGTTCTCATTTCCACTTTTTTGAAGTAAATAAAGCGATGCTTTTTGATCGTGAAGCTGCTTTCGGAAAACGATTAAATATTATTTCAAGTACAGCTATTCGTTTTGAGCCAGGAGAAGAAAAAGAAGTTGAATTAGTAGAAATCGCTGGTGACAAAAAAATGTACGGATTCAGCAATTTGGTTCAAGGTTCTATAGAATCAGACGAGCAAAAACAACAAGCATTAGAGAATATGAAATCTCACAATTTTAAAAGTCTTTAAAATGAGTTTAGAAGTAGACAGAAAACAATACGCCAATATTTTAGGACCTACAACGGGAGATAAAGTACGTTTAGGAGATACAAATCTTATCATCGAAATTGAAGATGATTTTGGACATTATGGTGATGAATCAATTTTTGGAGGAGGAAAAACTGTACGTGATGGTATGGGGCAAAACTCTACAAAATTGCGTGCAGAAGGTGTTTTAGACCTTTGTATTACGCGTGCAATTATTATTGATCACTGGGGAATTGTAAAAGCAGATATTGGAATCAAAGATGGTAAAATCGTTGGTATTGGTAAAGCTGGTAACCCAGATACAATGGACGGAATTACTGAAGGAATGATTATCGGAGCTTCGACTGAAGTACACAATGGAGCTGGAATGATTGTGACTGCTGGTGGTATCGATACTCACATTCACTACATTTCTCCGCAACAAATCAATACTTCTTTATTCAGTGGTATTACAACAATGATTGGTGGAGGTACAGGACCTAATGACGGTTCTAATGCAACAACGGTTACGCCAGGGAAATTCAATATTCAAAAAATGATGGAAGCAACTGAGTCTTTCCCAATGAATTTTGGATTCTTCGGAAAAGGAAACTGTGCAACTGTTGAGCCAATTGAAGAGCAAATAGAAGCTGGAGCTTTAGGGGTAAAAATTCACGAAGACTGGGGTGCAACACCATCTACAATTGATGCAGCATTGAAAGTTGCAGATAAATATGATGTACAAGTTGCGATCCACACTGATACATTAAACGAAGGTGGTTTCTTAGAAGATACAATGGAAGCGATCAATGGTCGTGTTATTCACACATTCCATACAGAAGGAGCTGGTGGAGGTCACGCGCCAGATATTATCAAGTCTGCGATGTATCCAAATGTATTACCAGCGTCTACAAATCCAACTCGTCCTTATTCAGTTAACACAATTGATGAGCACTTGGATATGTTAATGGTTTGTCACCATTTGAGTAAAAATATCCCTGAAGATGTAGCATTCGCAGATTCTCGTATTCGTCCAGAAACAATTGCTGCCGAAGATATTTTACATGATATGGGTGTTTTCAGTATCATGAGTTCAGATTCTCAAGCAATGGGACGTCCTGGAGAGGTAATTTCAAGAACTTGGCAAACGGCAAGTAAAATGAAAGATCAACGTGGAGAAATCGCAGAAGATAAAGGTCATGACAATGATAACTTCCGTGCAAAACGTTACATCGCAAAATATACAATCAATCCTGCAATAGCACACGGAATTTCAGATTATATTGGTTCTGTTGAGGTTGGTAAAATTGCCGATTTAGTCATCTGGAAACCAGCAATGTTTGGTGTTAAACCAGAAATGATCTTGAAAGGAGGATTTATCGCAGGTAGTAAAATGGGTGATCCAAACGGATCTATTCCAACTCCACAACCAGTTATTTACAGAAATATGTTTGGTTCTTTCGGTAAAGCAGTTCAGAAAACGAATATCACATTTGTTTCTCAGGCTTCTATCGATAACGGAACAATTGACAGCTATAATTTGAACAGAGTTTTCTTACCTGTTAAAAACTGTAGAAATATTGGTAAAAAAGATTTGATTCACAACGATAAAACACCAAATATCGAAGTGAATGCAGAAAATTATAAAGTATATGTTGACGGAGAATATATTACATGCGAACCATCGGAAGTAGTTCCTTTAGCTCAATTGTATTATTTATTCTAATCATTAAAAATAGGCTCAGACAATGTGCTGAGCCTTTTCAAATTTTTTAATGAAATAATAAAATTAGGTTTTTAAGTATAAATGATAAATTTTAATCAAATAGTTTTTTCAATTGCAGTAATTGGAATGTCATTGATTTCAGGGAAAATGAACGGGCAAATCTTAGGAGGAATGAGATTGAAAGACAATGATGAAGGTCCAAAAGGGCAATTTTCACTATATGGTTCATTGGATTATTCTAAAGTTACGTCGCCATCTGGTAGTAGCAGCAACGTCTCAAGTGCTCCGATTGGAATAGGATATTTCTTCAATAATAATGATGCGATTGGGGTTAACTACGCATATACCGAAGATAATGCCAATCATCACGTTGTAAGCAAACAAAATGAAACAGGGATTTGGTATAGTCCGTCTTTGGCGCTTGGTAAATATTTTACGCTAATTGCGCATTTTGATGTGCATTATGTTTGGGGACAACAATTGTCTGAAACAACATCATCTATGGAAAATTTTAATGGTTTTCGATTGAGAGGTTATCCTATGATTGGAATTGTTTTAGGCGGCGGCTGGGGATTGAAATTTAGATTTGCAGATTTTTCGCTGTTAGAAACAAAATCAAAAGAAGGTTGGACAAAAACATCTGTTGCTGGAGTTAATGGCTCTGCATTTGGAATGGGCGTATCTAAAAATATCGATTTTAGAAGAAAAAATTAAGCAAGATGATTATTAATGAGAGAATAGGAACTGTTGCAGAACAATCAATTTCACAGTCAATTGATTATTTGGATTTAGATTGGTACGAAACAACCAAAAGAATTCAACGCAAAAGAACAAGAGGTGGAAAAGATGTCGCGATCAAATTTTTGAAAGATAAACAACGTTTGCACGATGGTGATATTCTTTTTATGGATGACGAAACGGCAATTGTTGTGAATGTTTTAGAAACCAAAACTATTGTACTTTCTCCTCAATCTATTCTCGAAATGAGCGCACTTTGCCACGAAATAGGAAACAAACATTTACCACTTTACAATGAAAATGATTTGTTGCTTATGCCTTTCGAATTGACCATTTTTCGCTGGTTAGAATCATCTGGCTACAATCCAAAAGTTCAAGATTTAAAACTCCTACATCTATTGAATGCCAATGTAGATCATCATCGCGAAACCAAAGTAGGAGGTTCAATGTCTACAAAAAATCTGAAAATAAAATTATCGTAAAAAGATAAAGAATGAAACAAGAATTTTTAGCAAGTTTATTACATATTTCTGATCCTACTTTACCGATTGGTGCTTATACACATTCGAATGGATTAGAAACTTATATTCAGAATGGAATAGTCAATAACAAACAAACGGCGCAAGAGTTTGTAGAAAATATGATGAAATATAATCTGAAATATAATGATGGTGCTTTTGTAAAATTAGCTTACGAAGCAACTCAACATTCAGATTTGAAAGAAATTTTGAAATTAGATGAAGAATGTTCTGCTCTAAAAGCGCCAAAAGAAATCAGACAAGCAAGTCAAAAATTAGGTTTGCGTTTAATCAAAATTTTCAAGCGTCGCGTAGAATCAGAATTTGTTGAAGAATACGAGCGCAACATCAAACAAAACATCGCTTATTCTAATTATGCGATTGTTTTCGGAATTTATACCAGTTTATTGCAAATTCCACTTTACGAAGCATTGTTTGCTTTTTACTACACTTCGGCTTCTGGAATTGTAACAAACGCAGTAAAATTAGTGCCTTTGGGACAATTGGATGGACAAGATTTAATGTTCGATTTGTACGAAACAATTTCTCAAACAGCCAAAGAAACAATAGAATTAGATAGAGAATATGTAGGCTTATGCAACACATCGTTTGATATCAGATGTATGCAACACGAACGCTTATATTCTCGCTTATACATGTCATAAATTTTATAAACAATATTCAAAATGGAAAATAGAAAATATATCAAAGTTGGAGTTTGTGGACCTGTAGGTTCTGGAAAAACAGCTTTATTAGAAAAATTAAGTCGAAAAATGTTTAGTGATTATAATTTAGGAGTGATCACAAACGATATTTTTTGTTCAGAAGATGCCAAATTTATGGCAAAAAATAGTCTTTTACCAGAAGATAGAATTATTGGTGTAGAGACTGGAGGTTGCCCTCATACAGCGATTCGTGAAGATGCAAGTATGAATTTGGAAGCAGTTGATGAAT